>JAIPBY010000016.1 GCA_021738605.1 Chitinophagaceae bacterium
ACTGCATGAGCCCTTTTTCTATTACTGAAACACTATTGTCTTCAACCTCTTAAACCCCCCAGCCTTCGGCTGGTAAATTCAACATTTTCAACGTCTCTCAACCTCCCTCACCTCTCTAAACTTCTCCTGCCTTCGGCAGGCAAGCTCAACTTATCTCTTCTCCAGCAACTTAAAGAACTGATCCAACTGTGGGAGGATCACAATCCTTGTTCTGCGGTTGGCAGCACGTCCGGTCTCGGTGGAATTATCGGCCAATGGACGGAATTCTGCACGCCCTGCTGCAACCATTTGTGCAGGGTTCATGTCATATTGCTTTTGAAGCAAGCGAACGATGGTTGTTGCGCGCTTCACACTGAGGTCCCAGTTGTCCATCAGGTCCTTGTCGCCTTTCATGGCAACATTGTCTGTATGTCCTTCCACCATGAACTCAATGTCTGGCTGGTTCTTCAATACCAATGCTACTTTTCCAAGCACCGTCTTGGCCCTGTCGCCAAGGTCAAAGCTGCCTGTTTTGAAAAGCACTTTGTCTGAAATATCAACATATACCACGCCCTTGTCTACCTTGATGTTTACATCCTGATCGTTCAGGTCTCCGATGGCACCTTTCAGGTTCATTACCAGGGCCATGTTCATCGAGTCTTTTCTGGCGGCAGCAGACTGGATGGTTTGAATGTATGCATCCTTCGATCCGATATTGTCCAAAGATTTTTTAATGCTTTCCGCCTGAGAAGAGGAAATCACAGACAGATCTTCCAGTTGCTTCAGCGTCTGGTTGCTGCTTTTCTTCAGGAATTCAATCTGGTCTTTCAACGACCCGATTTGTGCTTCTCGCTGTGCGTCTGCAATGGAGCGCTGGCGATCAGCTTCAGCCTTTTCATCACGGCAGGCCTTTGCTTCCATTTGTGCTGCAATCAATTGATTGTTGAGGTTTCCATATTTTCCTGTAAGTGCCTGAAATTTTTTGGAGCTTACACAAGAAAACAGTGTAACAACCATCACCAGAGGGAGAACAAAGAATTTGCTTTTCATCTTTTTGAATTTTAATTGGTATTGACTGAAAAGCAAATATAATTTCTCCGAAGCAATTCGGCTCCATTAATAATCCACAACAACAGGGCTTCCTATTTTTCGTCCGACTCAATGGTGCGTACAAAGGCACTCCTTCTGGGCGCCGGCATTGTGCTGCCTTCTCCCTTCACGGCCTTCCAGATCACTTCACTGAACTCAAGATCATTGACCCTGTCTTCCTTGCTGAAGTCAAAAGACATGCTTTTTTTGGAAAGGGCATTGACCTTCACATTCTTGTCATTCAAATCAACCCTGGCGGGAAGGGAATGAAAAACAGAAAGATCGGGTGTCTTGCTGAAGCTCCTCCACATCGGCGTGGCAGCTGCATCATACTGAGACATGGGGGGCAATCCCAGAATCAACTCCATGGTCCTGAGCATTGATGAGGTGCTGTAGGGCGTATGGTCCACAAAACCCCTTTTCACAAAGCCACCAGCCACATAGGCCGTGGTGCGGTGTGCGTCCACATGATCGGGTCCATTTTGTGCATCATCCTCTACAATAAAAATGGCTGTTTCTTTCCAGATGGGTGATTTGGAAAGGTGTTCTACAAACAATCCAACCGCCAGGTCGTTGTCGGCCACATGGGCAAAAGGGGTTGGCCTGCCAATGCTGGTTCCTTCGGTATGGTCATTGATAAAACGCAGGGTGTTCAACTGTGGTACAGCGTTTTTTGTCAGCAATGAGTCAAACTCCCTCCTCCATTGGTTGAATCTTGTGGTATCGCGCACGGTTTCATCCCAGCTGGTAAAATAAGGGCAAAAATGTCCTTCCAACACCGGGATATTGGCCTTGTAATCATCCGCAAACTCTCCATAGGTTCTGTAGCTGACGCCATGGCGTTTGGCCAGGTTCCAAACAAAACCGCCCTTGTTGTTGGCCGCTGCTTTGGTGCCCTCTGCATTGTAGTCTCCGCCGCGGCCTCCATAATTGGTGGGCCAGGTTTTCTCCAGGTAGTCAGTGGCATAGGCTCCCAAACTCCAGTTATGCCCGTCAGCACTGACCTCTCCATCCACATAAAAATTATCGAGCAACACAAACTGCTTTACAAGGGCGTGTTGGTTGGGGGTGATGTTCTCGCCAAAAAGCAAGAGGCTGGTATCGCCATTCCCACCTGGAACATCAGACAAAACCTGGTCATAGGTTCGGTTTTCCTTTACAATATAAAATACGTGTTTGATGGGCGAAGGGTCTCCAACCTTCATCGGTACAGGGTTGCCGGGCTCTCCTGATGCAAGGGTTTCTTTTTCTTTTGTATACGGTGTATTGGCATATACCGCTTTAGAAAGGTCTGCAAGCTGGCTGGTGGTAGGCTCCTCAAAAATAGTCATCGTGCCCTTGAAAAGACCGCCAATGTATTGCACATCCTTGGGCTTGGCAGCATCGCCTTTCTGGTAGATGACTTGCTGTCTTTTCTGCACAGGGTTTGGACCATAGGGATTGGCCATGGAGGTGAAGCCCTTGCCATTGCTCACAAAAACCTTCTTGCCAACAATGCGCACATTGGTGGGATACCAGCCAACGGGGATAAAGCCCATGGCACGGCTATCGCCAACATGTTCCACATCAAAAACGGCCAGGCAATTGTTGTCTGCATTGGCGATGTACAGCCGATTTTCATCCGCAGACAAGGCCAAGCCATTGGAGGCCGAGCCAGCCGGGGCATCCGGATAAAGGGCAGCATTCAGTGTTTCGGTTACTTTCATGGTTGCAGTGCTGATCACCGAAACGGAGTTGTCATTGGCATTGGCAACAAAGATCCTGTCGCCTTTTTTTGACAGGATGATCTCATTGGGGTTATCACCAACAATGGTTGATGCAGTGATTTGACCGGTAACAGCATCGATTTTCAATAGCCTGTCTCCACCCCAAACAGAAACATAGACACACTTCCTGTCCCTAGACAACAGGCAACCATATCCTTCCGCACCAATGGACATTTTACGGATAACCTTATTAGAAACCAGGTCGATGGTATAGAGTGAGCTGTCTTCTCTTGTGGCAACAAACAGCTTCTTATTGCGAGAATCAACAGCAATACCGGAAGGGCCAACACGATTGGGCCAGGGTTTGCCCAGCAAGATGCTGTCTGTCAGCACCAGTTTATTTGCAGTAACATCATATTTATTGATACGGTTGTCGTGTCCGCCGGAAACATAGAGGAACTTTTCATCTTCTGTAAAAGCCAATCCATACCAGGCCTTTGGGAGAACCAAGGTATGAAGCACCTGCTCTGATGCAGGGTCAATCAACTGAATGGAATGCTGGCTCTGCCCGTTGTTTGTAACGGCCATTTTCTTTCCTGAAGCCGAGAGCGCAATGTTAAGGGGCAGGTCACCGAGGGGGAAATTTCTTCCGTAAGGAGAAAGCGACCAGCCATTGGGAAGCCTGACCGGTTCAGGAACCTGGGCAAAGATTGCCTGCGCAAGAGCCATTGTGCACAACAAGAAGCCGATGAATTTCCTCATGTGGATTGATTTTATGGTCAAAACTAACCATCTCATGTGGAAATAATTTTGACTTGATATCAATTAATTGTGATTATATTTATAATGATTTTTGTCACCGGTCGCTTGCCGGACTTTCTTGTTTGTTTTCTCATGTACACCCTGCTGTTTGTCTAAATAGCAGGGTTTTTTGTTGAAAACACCGACCAAAAAGAGAAAAACACTAATATTTTTAGTGGAAAAAATGCTAAAAAAATTAGTTTGTCATTTCAAATCACCCTATCTTTACTTTCTCAAAATTTAAAAGCTATGTCAAATTCAGAAAAATTAAAAGCGCTGAAACTCACGCTGGACAAGATCGAGAAGGATTATGGAAAGGGAAGTGTGATGATGATGAATGAAAAAGGGGAGGCGCAAATTGAAGTGATTTCAACAGGTTCAATTGGTCTCGACAGCGCACTGGGGATTGGCGGATTGCCAAAAGGAAGGGTCGTAGAAATCTATGGACCAGAGAGTTCGGGAAAAACCACTCTTGCTACGCATGTCATTGCGGAAGCACAGAAAAAAGGTGGGATGTGCGCGTTTATTGATGCAGAACATGCCTTTGATAGTGCCTATGCAAGAAAATTGGGTGTGGATGTTGACAACCTGCTGATCTCTCAACCGGATTATGGAGAACAGGCATTGGAAATCGCCGACAGGCTGATCCTTTCAGGAGCATTGGATGTAGTGGTCATTGATTCAGTGGCTGCACTTGTTCCGAAAAGCGAACTTGAGGGTGAAATGGGTGACAGCAAGATGGGATTGCATGCCCGCTTGATGAGCCAGGCCCTCAGGAAACTGACCGCCACCATCAGCAAAACCAATACGATCTGTATTTTCATCAACCAGCTCCGTGAAAAAATCGGGGTCATGTTTGGCAACCCTGAAACAACAACAGGTGGTAATGCCCTCAAGTTTTATGCATCTGTGCGACTCGACATCCGCAGGGCAGCCCAGATCAAGGATGGTGATGAGGCCATTGGTAACCGCATAAAAGTAAAGGTTGTCAAAAACAAGGTAGCACCACCATTCCGCTCTGCAGAGTTTGACATCATCTACGGAGAAGGTATTTCCAAAACCGGTGAGATCCTGGACATGGGTGTTGAACTCGGCATCGTCAACAAAAGCGGTAGCTGGTACAGCTACAATGGCGATAAGTTGGGGCAAGGCCGTGATGGAGTAAAACAACTCCTGATCGACAATCCTGAAATGGCCAATGAAATTGAAATAAAAATCAGGGAAAAAATCAAAGAAGCTCAGGCATCATAATTGCAGTTGGTGCTTTTTGTTTAGAGGCCGCATCCCGCAAGGATGCGGTTTTTTATTTACTTTCACCCTGATAAACAACAACATGGAACAAAAGCGAATCCTGGGTGCAAGAAAGCGCATTGCACTCGTAGCCCACGATAACAAAAAAAAGGAACTGATGGATTGGGCCGTGTACAACAAAACAGCACTTTCGAGGCATGAACTCCTTGGAACGGGAACTACCGGCCGATTGATTGAAGAATCCCTGGACAGGTCTGTCAAAAAACTGCTCAGTGGACCACTTGGTGGCGACCAACAAATTGGGGCGTTGATTGCTGAAGGACAGGTGGACGTATTGATCTTTTTCTGGGATCCCATGGAAGCGCAACCCCATGACCCAGACATCAAAGCATTGCTCCGGCTGGCTGTAACCTGGAACATCCCCTTTGCCTGTGACCGTGCAACAGCAGACTTCCTGTTAACATCACCCTTGATGCACGAAGCCTATTGCTGCACCATTCCTGATTATTCTAACTACATCAAAAGGGAAATGAGATAAGCTGCTCAATGAGCAGCAAAGAACTTTTTTATTGGACACCTTGTTAAGAACCAAAGCCTTTAGCATGATGAGACTATTTCTTGCATTGACCCTTTTCATAGGAAATTTTTGCCTTGCACAAGACAGCATCAAGCCCGCAGATGTCCACAGGGCAGCCAATTTACTTGACCTGAAATATTCAGATAAGGAAGTAGAGATGATGTTGCCAGACCTGAGGGACAATATTGCGGACTATAAAAAAATGCATGCGCTTACACTCGACAACAGCATCGCCATGAGCATGGCACAGCGCCTGACAGCAGAAAATGTCAAACAAGAAAAACTGAAATGGAAGTATGATAAAAAAATCAAACTCCCGCCCAACAGGAATGAGCTGGCGTTTTACTCCATCCATTCCCTTGGATCATTGCTGCGCAACAAATCGATCACTGCTGTTGAATTGACCAATTTTTTCATCAACCGGTTGAAACAATTTGGAGACACATTGCAATGTACTGTGAGCCTCACAGAACAAATAGCCATGGAGCAGGCAATGAAGGCCGATGAAGAATTGAACAAAGGAATGGACCGCGGGCCGCTGCATGGTATTCCTTACGGGCTAAAAGATTTGTTTGCAGTAAAGGGGACAAAAACAACCTGGGGCGCAGCTCCCTATAAAAATCAAATCATTGATGAAGATGCTTATGTATACACAAGGTTAAAAGAAGCAGGTGCAGTGCTCGTAGCAAAATTAACACTGGGAGCTTTGGCCATGGGAGACTATTGGTTTGGCGGCAGAACAAAAAATCCATGGAACCTTGAAAGAGGCTCCAGTGGCTCCTCTGCAGGATCTTCGTCAGCTACTGTGGCTGGATTGGTACCGTTTGCTATTGGCACAGAAACACATGGGTCCATCATCTCTCCAAGCCATACCTGCGGAGCAACAGGCCTAAGGCCCACCTTCGGCAGCGTCAGCAGAAGCGGTGCAATGACATTGAGTTGGAGCCTCGACAAAGTGGGACCCATCTGCAGGTCTGCTGAAGATGCAGCAACTGTTTTTGCCTATATCCATGGAACAGACAACAAAGATGCAAGTGCTGTAAATGCTGCTTTCAATTACAACAGCAAAACTGATGTAAAAACCCTGCGCATTGGTTATGCAAAAAATCATTTTGATAAACTGGACTCTTCCGCACAGGAATGGTCTGTGCTCAAAACGCTCAAGGCCGAAGGGCTTGAAATACAACCCATGTATTTTCCAGACACCGAAGTCTATGCGTTTGATATCATAGGCCAAGTCATCGGCGCAGAATCTGCTGCTGCCTTCGATGCGTTCACCAGAACAGGCCTGGACGACCAGATGACAAGGCAAACCCGTTTTGACTGGCCCAATTATTTTCGAGCAGCCAGGACCATCCCTGCCGTAGAATACATCAATGCGAACAGGCACCGCAGCATCCTGATGCAACGCGTCAATGAGGCCATGCAACCATTCGATGTGATCATCACTCCAAGCTTTGGCGGAAGACAATTGGCCATCACCAACCTGACCGGTCATCCGGCCCTTTGTATGCCCATCGGCCTTACGAAACAGGGCGTCCCCAACAGCATCAGTTTTCTTGCCAATCTTTTCAGGGAAGAAGAACTCGTGGTATTGGGAAAATTCTTTCAGGAGAAAACAGATTACGATAATATCCATCCCGAAAAATTCAGATGATAAATTGGGTTAATTTTGCTGAATGCAATTCAAGCTGCATTCTCACTATTCACCAGCTGGTGACCAACCCAATGCCATAAGGCAACTGGTAGAAGGCATACAAGATGGAGAGCAGTACCAAACACTGTTGGGGGTAACCGGATCGGGAAAGACCTTCACGATGGCAAACGTCATCCAACAGGTGCAGAAACCCACCCTGATCCTGACGCACAACAAAACACTGGTAGCACAGCTCTATGGAGAGTTCAAACAATTCTTTCCAGAGAATGCCGTTGGTTATTTTGTTTCCTATTATGATTATTACCAACCCGAGGCCTACCTCCCTGTTAGCAATACCTATATTGAGAAAGACCTGGCCATCAATGAAGAGCTCGACAAACTGAGGCTGCAGGCCACTTCAGAACTCTTGAGTGGCAGAAGAGACATCATCGTTGTTGCTTCTGTAAGCTGCATATATGGTATGGGAAACCCCACTGAATTTGAAAATGGGATTGTGAGAATCCACAAGGGTCAAATCATCAGCAGACAGGGATTCTTGCATGCGCTGGTCAACTCGCTGTACCACCGCACACAAATCGATTTCAAGCGTGGCAGTTTCAGGGTAAAAGGCGACACCATCGACATCAACCTTCCCTATGTTGATTTTGGCTACCGCATCAGTTTTTTCGGGGATGAAATTGAATCGATTGATACACTTGAAATAGAGACAGGCAAACGCATTGGGTCTGTGGATACCGCAGCTATTTTTCCGGCCAACCTTTATCTGGCTCCTAAAGAAATCATCAACCAGGTGATCTCTGAAATCATCGATGAACTGGGTCAACAGGTGCAATACTTCAAAGACTCAGGCAAGTTTATTGAAGCACAGCGCATCAGCGAAAGGGTGAACTATGACATTGAGATGATCAAGGAACTGGGTTATTGCAATGGCATTGAGAACTATTCAAGGTTTTTTGACAGGAGAACCCCAGGGGCAAGGCCCTTCTGCCTGCTCGACTATTTTCCCAAAGACTTTATCTGCATGATCGACGAAAGCCATCAAACCATTCCACAGGTCAGTGGTATGTATGGTGGCGACAGGAGCCGTAAAATGGTGCTGGTCGATTATGGATTTCGCCTGCCAGCTGCGTTGGACAACAGGCCCCTCAATTTCAATGAGTTTGAAAACATGCTCAACCAGGTGGTTTTCGTTTCTGCAACGCCCAGCGACTATGAATTGAACAAAACCGAAGGGGTGGTGGTGGAGCAGGTTGTGCGTCCCACAGGATTGCTTGATCCGCCGATTGAGGTAAGGCCGAGTATCAACCAGGTTGATGACCTGTTGGATGAAATCGACAAGACAGTTAAAAAGGGAGACCGGGTGCTGGTGACAACGCTGACCAAAAGAATGGCAGAGGAAATGGACAAATACCTGCAGCGCATCCACATCAAATCAAAATACATTCACAGTGAGGTAGATACCTTGGAAAGGGTTGAGATATTGCGGCAATTGCGGCTGGGTGTGATTGACGTGCTGGTTGGTGTCAATCTCTTGAGAGAGGGACTTGATCTTCCGGAAGTATCGCTGGTGGCCATTCTTGATGCAGACAAAGAGGGCTTTTTGAGAAATGAAAAATCATTGACACAGACAGCAGGAAGGGCGGCAAGAAATGTTGACGGCAGGGTTATTTTTTATGCAGACAAGATAACAGGCAGCATGCAAAAAACCATGGATGAAACCGAAAGAAGAAGGGCGAAGCAGGTTGCCTACAATACCCTGCACAACATCACCCCAACAACGGTGAACAAAAGCAAGGAAGAGGTTTTTGCACAAACAGCTGTCTTGGACATCAAAGGATATGACGATAAAAACAGCCTTGCTTCAATAGCAGAAGAACAGATGAGTGTGAGGGCTGCAGAAGATCAAAACGATTATGTTACCATCCCACAAATGGAAAAACACATCACAAAACTCAAAAAAACCATGGAAAAAGCCGCCAAAGACCTTGATTTCATGGAAGCTGCACGATTGAGGGACCTGATGTTTGAATCCAAAAAAAGGATGGAGGAGATGAAAGCACTGTCATAAAAAAGGCTGTCCCTAATCTGTTTTCATGAGGCATAAAATATGTTTATTTTAATTGAATTGATTAAATTCACCATTCAACAACCAATTGTCATGCGTTACAGAATCATCTTCCCCCTCGCTGTATCATTGCTCGTATCTGCTTTTTCTCAAGCACAGCGCATCAAGCCAAGCCTGAAAGAAATTTCATTGAACAACCTCGAATCTTTTCAAGCGCCCACTGCCAACTGGAAACTCATTGGTGATGTTGTGGCGAGCTACAATGATACTGCGCTGAACACAGCAAAAGGAATGGGCATCCTGCACAACGATTTCAGCCGATCTATTCAGAACAAGCCTGTCCACAACCTGGTGACCAAGATGGAACATGGCGACATGTTGCTTGAATTCGATTTCATGATGGCCAAGGGGTCTAATTCCGGCATCTATTTTCAATCCAGGTATGAGGTGCAGCTGTTTGATAGCTGGGGTGTGAAAGCCCCCAGGAGCAGTGATGTGGGGGGTCTTTACCAGACCATTAAAAAAGGAATGAGCGGAAAGGCTCCCATGAAAAATGCCGCCTTGGCTCCAGGCCTTTGGCAACACATGGACATCTCTTTCCAGGCACCAAGGTTTGATGCCAATGGAAACAAAACGGCAAGTGCCAAATTCATTTATGTCAAACTGAATGGCATCACCCTGCATGAGAACATCAATGTAGACGGACCTACCATATCAGCAAGCTTTTCAGATGAAAAGCCCTATGGCCCCTTGATGATTCAAGGTGACCATGGAACCTTCGCCATAAAAAACATGAAATACCTTGCACAAGACGACTTGAAACCAAATCTCCATGATATCAGCTTCCAATATTTTGAAAAATCCGCCACCAATTTGGCGGAGGCCAAGACCACAAAGCCAACCTTTCAAGGGAAGGCCAATGCCCTTGATTCAAGGCTTGCACCAGCAAGAGACAAATTTCTGTTGGTGTTTGAGGGAAAATTAAACATCCCAACCGCTGATAGCTATACGTTCACCTCCCTTTTCTCCGGCACAGGAAGCCTTGAAATTGATGGTAAAAAAGTACTCGAGGCAAAAGACTTGTTTTTGAACGGAACGCCTGTTATGGGAACAACAGAACTGAAAGCTGGCGAACATGCATTCAAATTCTGGATCAATAAGGACTTGGATTGGGCAAGACCAGGTCTTTCGCTGTACATAGAGAAAGACAACAGCAAATCAATTGCCCTCCATGCATCGGCCTCCATGCCAGAACGTGTTCCCGCACCGCTGATTGCGGTAAAAGCAGAAAGCGGACCCGAAATGATTCGCTCTTTCATGAACCACAACAATAAAAAATTGACCCATGTGGTTTCTGTTGGAGATCCTTCACAGGTGCATTATTCCTACGACCTCATGCAGGGAGGAATTCTTCAGGTATGGAAAGGTGATTTCCTTAACACCACAGACATGTGGCATGAAAGAGGCGAACCGCAAACGGCAACACCATTGGGCGCTCCCATTGTGCTCGCAGGAAACTGCCCGATCTACGAAAAAACCACAACCAAAGACTCCATCGCGGATTACCAATACAAGGGATATACCCTGAAGACGGGGTTGCCAACCTTTGCTTACACATACAAAGCCCTCAGCATCAAGGATAAGATTCAGCCGGAAGGAAAAGGCCTAAAACGCAGCATCAGTGTTACAGGAGAGGGAAAAGAAAAAACCATGATCAGGATTGCCCAGGGAAGCAGCATCACGCCGCTTGGCAATGGCTTGTACAGCATCGGCAACCAGGCCTATTTTGTGCAGATTGCAGCAGGGCAGTATCCCAAGATCGAGGGCTTTCTTGGTCAGCAGGTGCTTTTGCTTCCTGCGGGCGAAACAATAGAATATCAATTGATTTGGTAGGAAATCTGGCATTTGTTGGTATTTTTGCAACAGATGAGGCCCGATTTTCCCTTCAAATTGTTCAATGACAAAAGCGACACCTATGCATGTCTGATGCAGTCGCTTGCGGAAGATGCTGTAAGAAATTGATTTTTTCACAGGAATAATTTCCTGTTTTCTTACCTCAATTTCTCATCAAACCCATTTCTACAATGGAAAGTCTTGAACAATTTCACCAAAAAATCAGTGAAAGGTCTAAAACCTATATCGGCTACCCTGTAGCCACCGACTACGACTATACCGAGCTCTATCCTTTGATGCAATACAGCATCAACAATGTTGGAGATCCCTTTATGGAATCCAATGACATGCAATGCAAATCATTTGAACGCGAAGTGGTTGCTTTCTATGCTGATTTTTTCAATGCACCTGCCAACAACCACTGGGGTTATGTAACCAATGGCGGCTCAGAGGGAAACCTGTATGCCCTCTATCTTGCAAGGGAACTCTATCCCAATGGGATCGTTTACTACAGCGAGGCAACACATTACAGTGTTCAGAAAAACCTCCACCTGCTGAACATGAAAAGCATTGTCATCCGTTCCCAACCCAATGGTGAGATGGATTATGAAGACCTTGCCCAAATGATACAGCTGAACCGCCAGCAATCTGTGATCATCATGGCCAACATTGGCACCACCATGACAGAGGCCAAAGACAGCGTCCCTACCATCAAGGAAACCCTGAACAAATATGCCATCAAAAGCTCTTATATCCATTGCGATGCAGCGCTTGCAGGATCTTATCTTCCCTTGCTGGGTGCCAGCGATTTCGATTTTGCGCATGGCGCAGACAGCATTGCCATCAGTGGACATAAGTTCTTCGGATCGCCCATCACCAATGGTATTGTGCTGGTGAAGAAATCCTACAAAGACAGGATTGGCCGTTCCATCAACTATATCGGTTCGCTGGATACCACCATTACCGGATCGCGCAGCGGCATGAATGCATTGATCGTCTGGTATGCGATTAAAAAATGGGGAAGGGAGGGCATGCTGGGAAGGACCATGACCTGCCTGGAAAATGCTGCACACCTCAGGGTGCACCTCAACGCCATTGGCGTCAAGGCATGGAGCAACCCCAATGCACTCACCGTGGTGATGCCAAGGCCTTCTAATGAAATTTGTAAAAAATGGCAGCTTGCCACTGACAATGAAATTGCACATGTGATCTGCATGCCCGGTATTTCAAGGGAAAAGCTTGATGAATTCATCGAAGACATGAAGCTGTCTCAAACCCATCGATAACATTTGATAATGCGCGCAGGGAAGCAGGAATTTGACTATCTTTAAGTCAACAAAATTTCTGCTTCCCATGCGCATCATTCGATCAATTTCCCTCGCAGCAGTGTCGATCTGCCTTGCCTTTGTTTCCAACGGGCAAACCAATGCAGTACAAACCGAAAAAGATTTCTATTCCCTCAAAACCATCGCCATCCCTCAGGATATCAAATTGGAAGTGGGTGGCGTGGCTGTAATGCCCGATGGAAGGATTGCAGCCTCTACAAGAAGGGGCGAAATCTGGATCATCGAGAATGCATACGGAACCGGACAGCCTTATTTTTCCAAATTTGCTTCAGGCCTTCATGAAGTGTTGGGATTGGCCTACAGGGATGGCGCATTCTATTGCACGCAACGGGGAGAATTGACCAAAATTGAAGACAAGGATGGCGATGGAAAAGCCGACAGTTTTACACCCATTAGCATTTTTCAACTGAGCGGGAACTACCATGAATATGCCTATGGTCCTGTATTTGACAAAAGTGGCGACATGTATGTTACCCTCAATGTTGCCTGGGTTGGTTATGGTGATGGACTGGGAAAGTGGCATGGATGGTTGTTGAAAATAAAACCCAATGGAACAACTGAACCGATTGCGACAGGGCTTCGTTCACCGGCCGGATTCAACATCAACAGCAGTGGCGATGTTTTCTATGCTGAGAACCAAGGAGACTGGGTGGGAAGCGGCAGGGTTACCCATTTGGAGAAAGGCGATTTTGCAGGAAATGCAGGTGGACTGAACTGGACCAAAGAGCCGGAATCTCCGCTCAAGCTTACCAAGGATGACCTCAAGGTTGTAGACAATGGCCAGCCCATGCATGAAGCGGCCAAAACAATCAAAGAACTAAAACTTCCCGCCGTATGGTTCCCACATACGCTTATGGGCATCTCCACCGCAGACATCCTCGAAGATGAAACCAATGGCTCATTTGGACCATTTGCCGGTCACTACTATGTAGCAGACCAGGGTCATTCCAAGATCATGCGCATGACGCTGGAAAAAGTAAAAGGAAAATACCAGGGTGCTTGTTATCCTTTTTATGAAGGATTTGCTTCCGGACTCCTGCGCCTTCGTTGGGGGCTTGATGGCTCCTTGTTTGCCGGGATGACCAGCAGGGGATGGGCCAGCACTGGCAAGGCAGAATATGCTTTGCAACGTTTGGTATGGAATGGTGAAACGCCTTTCGAAATGAAAGACATCCATGCCCTTCCCGACGGATTTGAAATTGAATTCACCCTTCCTGTTGATGCGGCGAAACTGAAAAATGCAATGAACTATTCAGCCAACAGTTTCACCTACAAATACCACCATAATTACGGCAGCCCCATCATTCAAAATCAAGTCAGAAAGATCAAGGGCATCATCCCATCAGCGGATGGAAAAAAAGTAAAACTGATCATGGATAGCCTTATTGCAGGCCATATACACGAAATCAAGGTTCAGAACCTGACATCATCCAATGGCAAAGCCCTCTTGCATGATTTTGCCTACTATACCATGAACAATATTCCCGAGGGTAGTGCAACAGTCCTGACAGAAGAGCAAAAGGTGAAGATGATGGACATGAAGCATGACATGAAAATGATGCCTGAAACAAAAGCACCTGTCAATACCGTATCGGCCAAGCGCAAATTGACCATGCCTGGCGATTGGGGCCAGCCGGATGTTGTGCTAAAACTCGGTACCAAGCCAGGGCTAAAATTTGATGTGGCCCGTTTTGAGGTGAAAGCGGGGGCTAAGGTAAGGTTGATCTTCAACAACAACGACGACATGACCCACAACGTGGTGGTGGTAGCACCAGGTGCTGCTGACGAGGTAGGAAACCTTGCCTTACAACTCGGACTGAAAGGATCAGAAATGAGTTATGTTCCAGGCAGTCCGAAAGTCTTGTTCCATACCAAGCTCTTGGCGCCGGATGAAATCGAAAGCATTTATTTCTCTGCGCCAACCACGCCTGGTGAATATCCCTTCATTTGCTCTTATCCCGGACATGCCTCTGTGATGCGCGGCATCCTGAAAGTGGTCAAATAAGATGGTCAGGGAAATCCACCAATGGTACAGCCCAACGCTCAGCAAAGAGATGCCCGTTGCTGTCTATGGCCATTATGGATTTGCCATGTTGATGGTTCCCACTGCCGCGGCAGACTACCTCGAATACGAAAGGTTTGAACTCATCAATACGCTGAAACCCTTTATTGACGCCGGAAAGCTGAAAATTTTTTCTGTCGACAGCATCAATACCGAAAGCTGGATGAACAAACAGATGGAAGGCGCGCACAAGGCCATCCGCCAGAACCAGTTCAATGAATATATTTTCAATGAGGTGGTTCCGTTCATTAAATCAATGACATCCCAAGACACACCGATCATCACCTGCGGTGCCTCATTTGGAGCCTTTCATTCGATGAACCTGTTTCTCAAAAGACCCGACCTGATCAATGGCGTCATTGCGATGAGCGGAGTCTACGACTTGATGGAATACACAGACGGGTTTTATGACGACCAGGTCTATTTCAATTCTCCGATGCATTATTTGCCCAACCTCACTGATCACAATACGCTTGAACAAATCAGGCGCGGAAAAATCATCATGGCCACTGGGAGCGGCAACCACGAAGATCCTGAAGCCAACAGAAGATTTTCCAATGTATTGCACAGCAAATCCATTCCGCATGACCTCGAGGTTTGGGCTGCAGACATCCACCACGACTGGCCTACCTGGAGAAAAATGCTGCCTCATTTTATCGAGATGAAATGCTGACGCATCCAGAACACTGGGTAGTGAAACTGGTGCCGAAAAGAGTAACTTTGACCCATGGAAAAAAAGCTGTTCCTTCTCGATGCATTTGCCCTGATCTTTAGAGCCTACTATGCATTGATCAGAAGTCCACGCATCACCAGCAAAGGAAAAAACACCAACGCACAATTTGGTTTCACCAACGCATTGATAGATCTGCTCAATAAACAAAAGCCAACGCATCTGGCCGTATGTTTTGATACCGCCGCGCCAACTGAACGTCATATTGATTTTGCTGATTACAAGGCAAACAGACAAGAAGCGCCGGAAGACCTGTTGGCCTCCATCCCCGATATCAAAAAAATCATCGAAGGCCTAAACATTCCTATTTTGGAGACCGATGGTTTTGAGGCAGATGATGTGATTGGCACACTGGCAAAACAGGCTGAAAAAGCAGGCTACCAGGTGTACATGGTTACTCCAGACAAGGATTACGGTCAACTGGTTTCTGACAACATCAAGATATTCAAACCACCCTACCAGGGCGGAGATTTTGAAATCATTGGCCCCAAAGAGGTCTGTGAAAAATGGAACATCAAAGATGTTTCACAGGTGATTGATATCCTGGCCATGATGGGCGATGCAGTAGACAATATTCCGGGCATTCCGGGAGTTGGTGAAAAGACTGCCGCAAAGCTATTGGCTGAATACGGAACAGTTGAAAACGTGCTGGAGAATGCAGACCAGCTCAAGGGTGCACTGGGCGAGAAAGTGAGGCAGGGAAAGGACCTGGCCATCATGAGCAAAAAACTGGCCACCATCATCACCACGGTTCCTGTTGAGTTCCATGAAGAAAATTTCAAGGTCACTGAACCCAACAAGGAAGCACTTTTGGACATCTTCAGTGAGCTGGAATTCAGGACCATTGGAAAAAGAATCCTGGGTGAAGACATCCCCGTTGCGGGCCCAGTTGAAAAAGGAACCACCGTACAAGGCGATCTTTTTGGAGGGGGAGGCACCACCGTTGCAACATCCAACAACAATGTTGCTGCCGAAGAAGAAAACAACACACCCCTGTTTGCCGATAAAAACATCAACAATACGCAGCATAGCTATGACTTGGTAGATACAGCCGAAAAAATAGCAGCGCTGATTGCTTCGCTCGAAAATGAAAAACAGATCTGCTTTGATACCGAAACCACCGGGCTGGATGCCAACCAGGCCGATATCGTGGGCATCAGTTTCTCCATCAAACCGGGGACGGGTTGTTATGTGCCCTGCCCCGATACCCGAGACAAAACCAAATCCTTCCTTCTGCAGTTCAACCGCCTTTTTGACGATCCTTCCAAGGTATGGATCGGCCAAAACATCAAGTATGATCTCCTGATCCTCAAGAACCATGGCATCGCACTAAAAGGAGATATTTTTGATACCATGCTGGCGCATTATGTGATCGATCCCGAAGGGAAAAGAAGCATGGACCTGCTCAGTGCAAAATACCTGGGCTATGAACCCGTCCACATTGAAGAATTGATTGGGAAAAAAGGGAAGAGTCAGGGAAGCATGCGCGATGTGGAGGTTGAAAAAATCAAGGAGTACGCCAGCGAAGATGCAGACATCACCCTTCAATTGAAAAATATTTTTGAGCCCCAGCTCAAGGAAAAAGCAGTCGAAAAAGTTTTTTACGAAGTGGAGAATCCGCTGGTAAAAGTGCTTACAGACATGGAATACGAGGGTGTCCGGGTGGATGTTGACTTCCTGAATGAATATTCAAAAACCCTGGAAAAAGAAGCCAAGATTGCGGAAGAGTCTGTGTATGCCACCGCTGGAGTGCGCTTCAACCTTGCCTCTCCCAAACAGTTGGGTGAAGTGTTGTTTGAGAAACTGATGCTGGATCCAAAAGCGAAAAAAACCAAAACTGGCCAATACCAAACCGGTGAGGATGTACTGCAAAAACTGGCCAACCAGTTTCCAATTGTGGACGATATCCTTGCCTTCAGGGAACTCACCAAACTGAGGTCTACATACGTTGATGCATTGCCTCAACTGATCAATCCCAATACAGGTCGCGTTCATACCACCTATGCACAAGCCGTTGCTGTTACAGGAAGGCTGGCCAGCAACAATCCAAACCTGCAAAATATTCCAGTGCGCAGTGACCGGGGCAAGGAGATCAGAAAAGCGTTCACGGCCAGAGACAAAGACCATGTACTGGTTTCTGCTGACTATTCGCAAATTGAACTGCGGATTGTAGCTGCCATCAGTGGAGACCCCAACATGTGCGAAGCATTTCGCTCGGGAAAAGACATCCACACTGCAACGGCAGCAAAAGTATATGGCATCAACGAAGAGGATGTCACCAAGGAAATGCGGTACAAGGCCAAAAGCGTGAACTTCGGCATCATCTACGGACAGGGCGCTTTCGGTCTGGCCGAAAACCTTGGCATCAGCCGAACTGAAGCCAAAACCATCATCGACAATTACAAAAAAGAATTTCCGGGGATTAGCCAATACATGGAATCAACCATCCAGTTTGCCAAAGACAACGGATATGTGGAGACCCTGATGGGAAGAAAACGCTGGCTCCGCGACATCAACTCTTCGAACTTCACGGTGCGCGGATTTGCAGAGCGCAATGCCATCAACTCGCCCATACAGGGAACTGCCGCAGACATGATCAAACTGGCGATGATCAAAGTACACCATGCCATCAAAAAAGAAGGATTCAAAAGCAGGATGATCCTTCAGGTGCATGATGAATTGATTTTCGATGCGTTGAGGTCTGAAGCAGAGGCCTTGAAAGCCTGTATCCTCGAGAACATGGAGTCGGCCCTGCCCCTTCCCAACAATGTTCCGGTGATCGCAGAGGCTGGGATTGGAGACAACTGGCTGGCGGCACATTAATTAAGGTTTATCATAAAGACGAAAAACAGCAGCATGATAAAACGTTTTTTCATCCTGGTTTTTAAACTCCGCGGCTGGAAAATCGTGGGCACCGTTCCTCCGGAAATCAAAAAGGCCGTGGTGATTGCTGCCCCGCATACCTCCAACTGGGATTTCATTTATGCGATGGCCATTTTTGGTTTATGCAAACTGAACGTACGCTACCTGATCAAAAAAGAACTCAACTTTTTCCCCCTGAGCATCGTGCTGAAAAATACCGGGGCCATCCCCGTAGACAGGAGCAAAAAACACAACCTCACGGAGGATGTCATTGCACGTTTCAAGGAAGCAGATGAATTGTTCATCACCTTTGCAACCGAGGGCACAAGGAGAAGGGTTGAAAAATGGAGAAGCGGATTTTACCACGCTGCCCTGGGTGCTCAGGTTCCGGTATTGCCAGGCTATCTTGATTTCAAGCGAAAAGAAGGTGGTTTTGGCCCACCCATTTACCTGACAGGGAACAAGGAAGAAGACATGGCCAAACTCAGGGCTTTTTATGAAGACAAGACAGGAAAATATCCTGCTTTTTTCAACCCGGATGCTATCCGGCTTGATTGAACGAATGAGCCGTACATTTGTAATTAGAAGAAATGGAAGTAGAAAAATATTATAGAACACTGACCTTGATCTCTGGCCGCTATTTCATTCTGGCGGGCCTCGCCTTCCTGTTGTTCTACGTGCTTTTCAAAAAAGTACTTGCACACAAAAAGATCCAACAGCGCTATCCAAAAACAGCTGATTATCTTCGGGAAATAGGCTACTC
>JAIPBY010000017.1 GCA_021738605.1 Chitinophagaceae bacterium
GGCGGCGGTGCAGCCGGACTCCTCTTTTTCCCTACAGGTCATAGCAGTTTTGGCGGTGGCAGAGGAGGAGGATTTGGTAGCAGTGGAGGTGGATTTGGCGGCTTTGGCGGAGGCAGTTTTGGCGGAGGCGGAGCTGGTGGAAGCTGGTAAATGCAACCCTGCACTTCAACAAACCTTACCGATTAGCCCAAACCCAACTCTTGGTGCAATTCAGGAATTTCTACATCTGTAAACCCTTTCCGGAGCAGTCTTTCGCGAAAATCAATTTGCACATCGTATTCTCCATGAACAAGGAAAAGCTTTCTCACTTTTGAAATATCCTGGCAAGACAGGAATTGTGACAGGTCTTCATAATCACCATGCGCACTCATGCTTCTGATGCTTCCAATCTCTGCATGAATTTCATGAGCCACCCCATAAATATTGACTTCCTTTCTTCCAGACTGAAGCCTTGCGCCCAGTGAATGGGGTTCACAATAGCCCGTCATCAAAATGCTGTTTCGGGAGTTTTCAATGTTGTTGCTGATATGGTGTTTTACACGCCCAGCATCAGCCATTCCACTGGCAGAAATGATCACGCAAGGCTCGCTACTGAAGTTAAGCAGCTTGGACTCATCAACTGTTTTAATAAATTCCAAACCAGCGAAATTGAAGGGGTCGTCATCATTTTCCAACACTTTCCGGATCCTGCTATTAAAATCTTGAGGATATTTTTTCACAATGGCTGTGGCGTGAACGCTGAGCGGACTATCCACATAATAGTTAACCTCTGGCAACCTCCTTTCGATTTCCAGTTGATTCAGTGCGTAAAGCAACTCCTGTGTTCGGCCAACACTGAAAGCTGGGATGATGAGTTTGCCTTTCTTTTTGATGCAGGTTTTCTCAATCCATTCCAATAATTTATCCGGAGTAGGCTGATGCAGGTCGTGCAATGAATTACCATAGGTAGATTCAATGATGATGACATCCGCTTGAGAAAAAGTAGCGGGAGACTTTAGGATTGCATCCCGGTAACGACCAATATCCCCGCTAAAGGTGATCTGTTGCGGCTTCCTTGATGCTATAACACGCAAGTGAACAGCAGCACTGCCAATGATATGCCCGGCATCTGTATATTGAAGCTCGATACCCTCTTCAATGGTAAACCACACACCATAATCGACTACCCTGAACTGATCCATGGCCTTCTGCGCCTCCTCAGTGGTGTACAAGGGTTTCAGCAGAGGCAATCCTGCAGCTTTTCTTTTCTTGTTGGTATACTTGATTTCGTCTTCCTGAATGCCTGCTGAATCTTCCAGCAAAACCTCTGTAAGCTCTCGTGTTGCTGGCGTTGCAAAAATCTTGCCCTTGAATCCATCGCTCACCAATTTGGGTATCAGTCCGCTATGATCAATGTGGGCATGTGAAAGCACCAGATAATCCACCTCTTTTGGATCAAAACCCCAGTGGCGGTTCATTGCATCTGTTTCCTTGCCCATGCCCTGAAACATGCCACAATCCAAGAGAATCTTTTTCCCGGAATCAAGGGTGAGCAGGTGCTTTGACCCTGTAACACATCTGGCAGCGCCATGGAATGAAATTTTCATATCCTAATCTACGGAAGATTATGATCAGATCAATTCATTGGTCAAAAAAGAAAACCAATCCCTGTGTAAAGGCAACTTATTGAATGGTCAATTTGAACATGGAGTCAGCACCCAGAAACCCTTCCAATTCATCGCCAACTACACATTCCCCGACCCCGGCGGGTGTTCCGGTAAAAATTACATCTCCAATGTTCAAGGAAAAATAGTTGGAAACATGCGCAATGATCTTGTCAAAATTGTGGATCATGTCTTTGGTATGACCACTTTGAACCAATTCCCCATTTTTTTTCATGGAAAACTGAACATTGTTCTTATCAAAATCAGCAGGAATTGGAGCCCATTTTCCGAGTATAGCTGAATTGTCCCAAGCCTTGGCTTTTTCCCAGGGAAGGCCTTTTTTCTTCAATTCGGCTTGTATATCACGGGCAGTGAAATCAATCCCAACTGAAATGGCATCATAGTATTTGTTGGCAGTTCTTTCTTGAAGGTATTTTCCATTCTTGCATATCCGCAAGACCACCTCACATTCATAATGCAATTCATTGGTGAATTCCGGATAATAAAACGGACTATTGGACTGCAGCAATGCACTTTTGGGCTTGATGAAAATCACCGGCTCATCCGGCACTTCATTGCCCAGTTCCTTGGCATGCTCAGCATAATTGCGCCCGATACATAAAAATTTCATGTCTTCACTGTTTAGGTAAGGTTGATAATCAGGATTTTCCATTGGAACTGGATATGTTTAAAGCTATCCCAAAGATAATGGCTTTGGACAAAATTAAAATTCAAGATGATTGACTGCGGCCATTGTGCGATCAAGTCCGGTCAACACAAATTCTTCAATGGCCTGGGAGGACCTTTCCAGTTTCAGTGAAACCAGGATTTCCTCTTTCTTGTCCCATTTTCCCAGCACATGTTCTACCTGCCGTCCTCTAGGAAAATCATTCCCAATGCCAAACCTCAATCGCGCATACTGGGTAGTCATCATCAATTCCTGGATGCTTTTTAGTCCATTGTGGCCGCCATCGCTACCTGAAGGCTTGATTTTGAGCTTATTGAGCGGAACTGACAATTCATCCACCAACACGAACATTCGGCTGATGTCGATATTTTCTTTCTCCAACCAGTATTTGACGGCTTTCCCACTCAAATTCATGTATGTTGTGGGCTTGATACAGATAATTTTTTTTCCTTTCAGGCTGATTTCTGCCTTATAAGCCAATCGGTCCATGGAAAAGACCCCCTTGTGCTTTGCCACAAAATGGTCGATGATGTCAAAACCAATATTGTGCCGGGTATGTTCATACTCGAATCCAATATTGCCAAGGCCCACAATTAAAAATTTATCCATAAAAAAAGCCCCAAGATAGAATCAAGGGGCTGTAAAGTAACACTTTTAGGCTTATTTTTTTCCTTTTGCAGGAGCTGCTGCTTCTTCTTGCTTCAGCTGACGTGTCATGGTCACTGATGCAATAGGAATACGTGGGGAGTTCATAATCTCCAGGTTTTCAGCAGGAATGTCCTGAACACGGATATTTCCATTGAGCTCAAGGTTGGTGAGGTCAACTTCAATGTTCTCCCTAAGGTACTTAGGATAGGTCTTGAGTTTTACAGACTTAAGCCTGATCTCAAGCTTTCCACCCGCTTTAACACCAGCAGCAGTGCCGGTAAATTTCAGGGGAATGGTTGCACTAACCTTCTTGCCTTCTACCAGCTCAAGCAGGTCAAGGTGAGTGAGTTTGTCTGATACCTTGTTGAATTGCAAGTCTTTCAAAATGCAGGTGTAAGATTTGCCATCAACCTTCATTTCCACCAACTGGAAATCTGGAGTGTAGATGAATGGCTTCAGGGCAAGTGATTTGACTGCAAAGTTAACCTCTTGTGCACCCCCGTAAATTACACCAGGTACCAGGTCTTGAGAGCGCAACCGGCGGGTGGCTGTTTTGCCAGTTTCGGTCCTCAATTGTCCTTCGATTGTAATCGTCTTCATTGTATTGTGTTTAAAAAATGACTGCTTGGTGAGCCTTATTTATTCTTCAATTGTGAATGAATGAATAAGTTGGTTATGCTCTGGTTTTCATAGGCGTTCTTGATGGCGGATGCAAACAAGGATGAAACACTCAAAACCTTCAATTTGGATGATTCTCCACGCAAAGGTATTGTATCACAGACCACAAGTTCTTCCAACACACTGTTCTCGATATTGGCATAGGCATTTCCACTCAACACTGGGTGTGTACACAAGGCCCTTACACTCCTGGCACCCTTGTCTTTCAACAACTTAGCCGCTTTGGTCAGTGTTCCTGCTGTGTCACAGATATCGTCAATCAAGACTACATCCCTGTTCGCCACTTCCCCTATCACCACCATGCTCGCTATCTCATTTGCACGCTTTCTGTGCTTGTCACAGATCACCATTTCGACGTTAAAATAGCTTGCCATCTCACGAATCCTATTGGCAGATCCCACGTCGGGGGCGGCAAAGGTAAGGTTTTCAAGCTGAAGATCGCGTATATATGGGATAAAAATTGCTGAACTATCGAGGTGATCTACCGGGATATCAAAGTAACCCTGGATCTGTGGGGCATGCAAATCCATGGTAATGACCCGGTCGGCACCGGCTGCAGTGAGGATGTTGGCAACCAATTTTGACCCAATAGCAACCCTCGGCTTGTCCTTGCGGTCCTGCCTCGCATACCCATAGTAAGGCATTACGGCAATGATCTTATACGCAGAAGCACGTTTCGCTGCATCGATCATTAACAGCAATTCCAGGAGATTATCCCCCGGCGCAAACGTGCTTTGCACGAGGAAAACATAATCACCTCGTATACTTTCGAGGAAAATTGGTTGGATTTCACCGTCACTGAACTTCTGGATGCTGATTTTACCAAGAGTGCCGCCATTGGCAGCAGCGATCTTTTCGGCCAGGTATTCAGAACTTGTTCCAGAAAAGATTTTACAAGAGGGGCCAACACGCTGCATAAATAAACTTTATGAGCAAAGATAACAAAATGATTACAGCCTTTAGGCGATGATATAGAGATGTTAGAGGATTGTGGAAAATGATAAATAATAAAAAATGAAACAAATCAAACATTGGCCCAGTGAAGACCGACCAAGAGAGAAATTGAGGAGCAAAGGAGCCGCACAACTGACGGAGACAGAATTATTGACCATCCTGATTCAAAATGGAACAAAAGAAAAATCTGCCATGGAGCTGGCCCAGGAACTGGTGGACAGGAGTGGTAACAGGCTTGCTGACCTGGCGAGAATGTCGACCAGGGAACTGATGAAAACCAAAGGAATCGGTATGGCAAAAGCCATAGCCATCCAGGCCGCCATGGAGCTGGGAAGGAGGCGAATGGGGGCTGAAAACCTTAAATCAACAGTGGTGACAGGAAGTGCTTCGGTAGCAAAATATCTCCAAGCAAAACTGATGGATCTTCCGCACGAGGTATTTGCAGTACTTTTTTTGAACAGGGCGAACAGGATCAGGCATTTTGAGATCATCAGTTCCGGTGGGATGACTGGAACCGTTGCAGACCCCAGGATTATCCTCAAAAAAGCCCTGGAGGAAGATGCTGTAAGCATCATCCTTTGCCACAACCACCCTTCCGGCAACCTCAGGCCCTCCAGAGCAGATGAGGAACTGACCATCAAGATTCGGCATGCCGCCAGGTATTTTGACATCCAGGTACTGGACCATATCATCGTGAGCACAGAGGGGTATTACAGTTTTGCGGATGAAGGGGCTTTGTGAAAGAAAGTTGAAGGGGTTGAAGAGGTTGAAGGGGTTGAACTTGCCAGCCGAAGGCTGGAGGGTTGAATTGATAGTTGTAGTAACTTGTGGAACAATTCAACAGCCTTCACCTAAATCCATCACCGCATATGTATTCCGAAAATATTTCAGCACAAATCTTCACCGACAACAGAAAACGTTTTGTTGCCGAGATGGAAAAAAACAGCATCGCCATTTTCAACAGCAATGATGAGATCCCCAGCAATGGAGATGCCTTGTACCCTTTCAAACAGAACACAGACCTCTATTGGCTTACAGGCATCAAGCAGGAAGATTCCATGCTGATCCTTTTTCCGGGAAATCCTGATAAAAAGTATAGGGAAGTGCTTGTGTTGGTGAGGCCCAATGAACTGAAAGAAAAATGGGATGGAAAAAGACACCGTGCACATGAGGCCACTGCCCTTTCAGGCATTGAAAGCATCGTTTGGCTGGACACCTTGGATGGCCTGCTCCAACCCTTGATTCACCTGGCGGATAACATCTACCTGAATACCAACGAAAACGACAGAAAGTCCAACCTGCTGGCTGTGCGCGATTACCGTTTTGCACAGGAAATGCGCAACCGCTACCCTCTGCACAACTTCAAAAGGGCCGCGAAAATCATGCGCGACCTGAGGGCCATCAAATCACCCCTTGAAGTGGAAGTGCTGCAGCAGGCCGTTGACATCACAGAAAAAACATTCAGGAGGTTGTTGAAGTTCATCAAGCCCGGCATTTGGGAGAACCAGATCGAGGCTGAAATTTACCACGAGTTCTTGTCCAACCGTTCTACAGGACCAGCCTATACGTCTATCCTTGCCAGCGGTGACAGGGCGCGCACCCTGCATTATATTGCCAACAACCAGCAATGCAAGGATGGAGAATTGGTATTGATGGATTTTGGCGCTGAGTTTGGAGGATATTGCGCTGACCTTACCAGGACGGTGCCTGTCAATGGGAAATTTACAAAAAGGCAAAAAGAGGTGTACAATGCCTGCCTGCATTTGCATAATTATGCCAAAAGCCTTTTGAAACCTGGTATCACGATTTTGAAATACACGGACATGGTTGGTGATGAGGCCAGCAAGACTTTCTTGAAAATCGGCCTGATTAGCAAGGCTGATGTCAAGAATGAATCACCAGACAACCGTGCCTACAGAAAATACCTTTACCATGGTATCTCTCACCATTTGGGCATTGACGTTCATGATCTTGGCACCAAAACAGAACCCATCAAGGCTGGGATGGTGTTTACCGTTGAACCAGGCATCTACATTGAGGAAGAGCAGATGGGCGTGAGGATTGAAAATAATATCTGGATCACCAAAACAGGTAACAAAGACCTCTTCAAAAATATCCCCATCAAGGCTGAGGAAATTGAAAGTTTGATGAAAGGAAAATAAAAAAATCAAGCATCCTTGCAGTCCAAACTTTACCAACCCAACAACCAGCATGAAACAAATACCCAATATTTTCACCCTGCTGAACCTCGTTGCAGGGTTCATTGCCATCATTCTCACCTTACAGACTGGAGAAACCATCCTCAACCTGCAAGGTGGGGAATGGAAAATATACCTGCCTGAGAAAATTTGGTGGGCATCCATTTTTTTAGGATTGGCTGCTGTGATTGACTTTCTGGATGGTTTTGTTGCAAGGCTTTTCAAGGCCACTTCGGAAATGGGAAAACAGCTGGACTCGCTGGCAGATGTGGTTTCCTTTGGTGTAGCACCAGGCCTGATCCTGTTTCAATTGTTGCGCATCTCCTTTGCCCAGCAACCTGACGGATTGGAAACCCCGATTTACTGGCTGATGCCTTGCATCCTCTTTCCCATGGCGGCTGCCTGGAGGCTGGCAAGGTTCAATCTTGACACCACGCAGAGAAACCATTTCGAAGGCCTTCCAACCCCTGCGGCTGGATTATTGGTGGCTTCATTTCCACTGTTGCTTTTGTACAACCCGTTGGGCATCCAACCCATTTTGCTCAACCAATGGGTGCTTTATAGCATTTGTTTGGTCATCCCTTGGCTGATGGTGTCAAAGCTGACATTGCTCAACCTGAAATTCAAGTCCTTTTCATTTGCTGACAACAAATCAAGGTATATCCTGCTGGCCGTTTCAGCAGTATGCATCGCCTTGTTGGGATGGCTTTCAATTCCTGCCATTTTCATCACCTATATTCTAGTATCTTTGCTTTTCAAAAATCAGATCAAATGACCTATACTATTGCGATCAATGTAATGCCCCTGAAAGACCTGCTGGATCCCCAAGGAAAAGCTGTTTTGGGTGGCTTGCACAATCTCGGATTGAATAATGTACAAGATGTGAGAATTGGAAAAAGGATCACATTGCAAGTAGAGGCAGCAGACGAAGCTTCTGCGATACAACTTGCTGAGGAAGCAGCTACTAAACTGCTGGCCAACCAGGTGATGGAGCATTTTGAGATCAGCATTCTATAGGAGACCGGTTACACCGCACCACAATAAAAGACCCTTATGCTGTATATCGTTCCCACTCCGATAGGCAATCTTGCAGACATGACCTATCGGGCAGTCACTGTGCTGAATGAGGTGGACACGATTCTTGCAGAAGATACCCGTACTTCAGGTGTGTTGCTCAAACATTATGGCATCAGCAAAGGGATGCTCCCCTATCACCAACACAACGAACACAAAATTACGCAAAGGCTTGTAGAAGAGATGCTGGCAGGCAAAACCATGGCCCTCATCACAGATTCAGGCACACCAGGCATTTCTGATCCAGCATTTTTTTTGGTCAGGGATTGCATTAAAAATGGCATCAAAGTTGAATGCCTGCCTGGTGCAACAGCTTTTGTACCGGCATTGGTGAACAGCGGATTGCCCACAGACAGTTTTTGTTTTGAAGGATTTCTACCACTGAAAAAAGGACGGCACACTTTACTGACTGCTCTTTCTGCAGAAAAAAGAACAATCATCCTCTACGAGTCGCCCGTCCGCCTGGTTAAAACACTGTTGCAACTGATCACCTATTTTGGACCGACAAGACCCTGCTCCGTTTCGAGGGAGCTGTCCAAAAAATTTGAAGAAACCATTCGGGGTAGCCTGCAGGAAGTGCATGACCATTTTGCCAATAAGGGGGTTAAAGGGGAGATTGTCCTGATCATAGGCGGGACATCTGAAAAATAGGGTGCCAGGTCTGCACATCATATCATCATGGATGGAAGGGCGTGGGCGGAAGCCGTTCGCTTTTCAACTTGAAACCTGGGAGCATATTGCAAAGGGCAAGAGCGGACTCGTCAATGCCCCTACCGGTTGTGGTAAAACCTATTCCGTTTTCCTGGGAGCCCTCATTAGTTTCATCAACGCACATCCAGACAGCTGGCAGACCCGAAAAAAAAACAAGCTCCGGCTTTTGTGGGTATCCCCACTCAAGGCATTGGCCAAAGACATAGGCAGGGCCATGGAAGAAGTGCTGAAAGAACTGCAAATGCCCTGGCAGGTGGGCATCCGAAATGGTGATACCCCCATGGCGGAACGTCAAAAGCAAAAGGCATCGCTGCCTGAAATCCTGATCATCACACCCGAAAGCCTCCACCTTCTGCTTTCTACAAAAGACCATGTTGCCCTTTTTGAAAATCTTGAAGTCATTGCCGTTGACGAATGGCATGAGCTGATGGGTTCCAAAAGAGGGGTGCAAACTGAACTGGCCATTAGCAGGATCATCCATTGCAATCCACGCAAGCTGCCCTCGGTGTGGGGCATATCGGCAACTATCGGCAACCTGGAGGAAGCGAGGGATGTTTTGCTTCATCCTGTGTTGATCCAAAATAGCCATTCATCCAACGGCATGATTGTGAAAGCCACACTGGAAAAGGACATTGAAATCATTCCGGTATTTCCCGATGAAGTGGAAACCTATCCCTGGGCAGGCCACCTGGGCATCAAGCTGGCACACCATGTACTGCCCATCCTGGAAAAAAGCCGTTCTACACTGATCTTCATCAACACCCGGGGCATGAGTGAGATCTGGTACCAGACATTGCTTCAAATAGCTCCTGACTTGGCTGGCACCATTGCCTTGCACCATGGCAGCATCGATCGTGAGTTGCGTCTCTGGGTAGAAGAAGCCTTGCATGCGGGTAAACTCAAAGCGGTGGTTTGCACCGCCAGCCTGGATCTAGGCGTAGACTTCAGACCGGTAGAAACAGTCATACAGGTTGGATCATCAAAAGGGGTGGCCAGGTTTCTGCAAAGGGCAGGAAGAAGCGGACATGCCCCTGGAGAAAAAAGCCGCATCTATTTCCTGCCTACCCATTCACTGGAACTACTGGAAGCAGCTGCCTTGAAAGATGCCCTGCAAGAAAAAAAAGTGGAATCCAAAATACCACCGTCACTCTGCTTTGATGTGCTTACCCAATACCTGTGCACATTGGCTGCTGGGTCAGGATTCAGCCAAGCTGAAATTTACAGCCAGGTTACCCAAACCCATTGCTTCAGGGAAATGTCGGCTGATGAATGGCAAAAAGTGCTGCTGTACATCACCACGGGTGGGAATGCCCTCATGCAGTACGACGAATACCGCAAAGTGATCCATGAAAATGGCCTTTACAGGATGGAAGGCAGGCGCAATGCCATGCGGCACCGCATGCACATTGGCACCATTGTGAGTGATGCCATGATGAAAGTGAAATGGGTTGGCGGCGGGTATGTTGGCGTCATCGAGGAATGGTTCATCTCCAAACTCCATCCGGGGGATGTGTTTTCCCTTGCTGGCAAGAAACTAGAACTGGTCTCTATTAAAGACATGACGGTATTGGTGCGCAAGAGCAATGCCAAAAAATCAATCGTTCCTTCCTGGATGGGCGGACGCATGCCCCTCACAGCCAACATGGGCGTGCTTTTGAGGAATAAACTTTCTGAAGCAGCATCATCCGACCCAGATGATCCTACCCTGCGCAAACTTCAACCCATTTTTAACCTGCAACGCTCGCTGTCTGCCATTCCCTCAGCAGATGAATTGCTGATTGAACTGATTCAAACCAAAGACGGATACCATCTCTTTGCCCATACATTTGAAGGCCGGCTTGTGAATGAGGCCATGGCGGCCATACTCGCCTGGAGAATATCCCGCCATCACCCAATCACCTTTTCCTTTGCGATGAACGATTACAGCTTTGAGCTGCTCAGCGACCAGCCCATCCCTGTGGATGAAAGCAATGTGCATGTACTATTCTCGTCTGATGATCTTACAGCAGCAATTCAACAAAGTGTAAATGCCACTGAAATGGCCAAAAGAAAATTTCGGGATGTTGCTGTGATAGGGGGGCTCGTATTTCAAGGGATGCCAGGCGAGCAAAAGAAGGCCAGGCACCTGCAATCGTCTACTGCCCTTCTTTTCAACGTGTTCATGGAGTATGATCCTGACAACATTCTACTACGGCAAGCCTTTCAGGAGGTTATGGATGACCAAATGGAAGAAAGCCGGTTGCGAGAAATGCTGAAGCGGATTGAGCGGTCGAAAATAACCATCACCAGACCGGACAGGCTGACTCCTTTTTCGTTCCCTGTAAAAGTTGACTCCATGCGAGAAAGCATGTCTTCTGAAAAACTGGAAGACAGGGTTAGGAAGATGATTGCAGCGTCATTGCAGATGAAAAAATAAATTGTTTTGTCAACCGCCCCATATCAGGTTTTGACTGGTATAATCATGTTGCCTACTCCCCCATCGGCGATGGCATATACATGATCGCCCTCACCTGGCTCAATCAAATGCTTTCCGGTAAACCTGCTGAATGCTGGTAAAACGCAGTGATTGGCGGCAAAATGAAAACAAGGCAATACAAGCGACTGCCTACCTTTCCCTTCGAACCTGATACCAGGATGAATGTGCCCAGTAAACCAAAACACATCATCGTTTGAAAGCTGTGGTTTTTCGTGGATGAATGAAAACGGTGGAATATGGTATTCTTTTCCAACCACCTCTATTCCCAATTCTTCATAGGCAGCATCAGGAAGCACTTCGTGGTTACCGCGAACCAGCAAAATTTTTGTGGCATTTAAGGATGCTCTCCATTCGCCAAACAACTGATGCTCGCCGTTTGCAAGGCTGTGAAAAAAATCGCCTGTAACAAGAATGGTGCGGGGCTTGAACGCATCCACCAAACAACTCAGCCGATTGATATCCTCCTGAAAAAGCTGATTGGGAATGGCTATGCCAGACTTCCTGAAATGTGCCACTTTCCCGATGTGCAAATCACTGAGCAACAACAACTGCTCCTCCTCCCAAAAAATACACCGTTCTGGGCTTAGCCGAAGTGTCTGACCAAGCTTTTGAATGGCAACAGTTTTTCCCATCATGCTAAAAAACCTTTAGTTTGCTGTCATGAATTTCCATGACACTTCTTCCTTGTAGGAAAAAACCTTGTCAGCAGATCTCCTTACCATTTTCCCTTTTAGCTCCCCTTTTTCATTCTTGTCAACAACCAATTGCGTTTTGGAATGCATCCCTTTCTCATAGTCAAAAGAAATCCCATCATCATCATAGAGTTCAGCAGTGGCAGGCATCTTGCCATAGTGCCTGATTTCCAAGGCCAACTTTTCACCGGGAGTAGGGGCATGAAAATGGGGCGGTACCATGGGTATGATTCCACCATCACGCACAAACAAAGGAATTTTTTCCAATGATGCAGTGATCACCAATGGCTGGTTTTCTCCTACAAAATCTCCGGTATAGAAATCATACCATTTCCCTTCAGGAAAATAAACCGTTCTGGTCTTTTCGCCTGCAAACATGGGGGCCACAATGATGTGGTCACCCATCATATACTGATCTTTGATATCGACTCTTTTTTTGACAGCATAAGGGTTTGCAGTTGCATCCAATTTTCCGCCGGATACCTTGGAAGAAAACCCAAATCCTTCAACCAATTGCATGGAACGAAACGGTGGTTTGCCTTCAAAATGATACTGTGCAAAACAATTATAGATATAAGGCAACAGCTGCATTCTCAATTGTGCAACGTCTTGTACTGCTTTCTCAACTTCAGGGAAAGACCAGGGCTTGGTGCCATCGGCCCATGCATTCAACATGGCCATCGGAGAAAAACATACAGACTGAATCCTTCTGATCCACTCCTCCGCAGTCTTTGATGCTCTAACCTCAGGCGTCCACAATACCCCAATAAAACTGCTGTTGACCAGGGCGGTAATGAAATCCTTGTGGTCGTAATAATCATTGTATATGACATAGGGCAATCCGCTGCTACCGGCATTGGAAGCCCTTGTCAACCCGAAGGTTCGTTTGTTCATTTCCTTGAACCAACCTGCCGTCATCCGTTGCATTTTCAAACCATAAATTTGACGCATCTGTTCTGCAGAATATCCCGACGGAAAAGTTGTAACATCCGGCCATAACCAACTGTCATAGCCATCTGTTTCATCCATCTTGTACCCACTTACACCGAGCGAAAGATGCTGTTTGATGAAATGATCCTTGAGGATTTCCTGGGTTTTTGGGATGGTTATGTCGGGTATAATTCCATTCCACACAGTATGTGATGCAGATAAAGGTTTAAGTTTGGGATAGAGGGATCCAACGGGAGATACATAAGGATTCATCCAAAGATTGGAACGAATACCCTGTGCCGAAAGTGAATCAATGAATGACTTGGGATTGGGAAAACGGGTTTTGTCCCACTCAAAAGTACAAGGATAGGCCATGCTCTGCCATCCGGGTTCAACGCCAATAAAATCAAGCGGAAAGGCATGTTCTTTGAATTGTTGCACCTCCCTTAAAATATCTGTTTGCGAATACAAAGTAGGAACACGTTGCGTGAAACCAAGCCCCCATTTGGGAGGCAGGTATCCACCACCATTCATCAGGTTATACCGTTGTACCACCTGCATGGGCGTAGGACCTTCAAATACATATACGGCAACACCATCTGCAGGAACAAGTATTTCTACTGCGTCTGAATAGGGATGTGCACTCCAGTTCCTGCTGGTATTGCGGTCCAGCAATTCAGGAGGATTCTTGGTATCTGTTCTCACCCCAGTGCCCGCATAAACGGTGATGTAACGGGCTGCATCTATCAACACACCATATCCGTTGGAAGAAACATAGAAGGGCACTGGCGCATGTGTGCGGCCATTGTCTTCCCCATTGTAATGATCAACATGAAGATTGAAAATTTTTCCCCGCTGGTTGACATTTTTGAAATTGAGCCCAAAGCCATAAAGCTGCTCGCCTTTTTCTAAAGGAAAACGCAGATAGGTCTTGTGGTCAACAACCTTCATGCTGATCTCCCTTTTTGCCAACGGAAAATTACTCCTGGGCAATTTTGCCATTGCCTCCAGATTGGGACGGGCATCGGCAATGGAAAGCAAGGTCATGTTATCAGGTTTACCGATGACTGCTTTCCAGATTCCTGGATGAATCATTTTCCATTCAGGGATGGATTGGGCACTGGAATTCATCATGGCAAACAAGAGCATTACCAGAAAAGAAATTTTCCTACTGTTCATTGAGGATATCATTTTAGTGTACATGGAGTTGGTAAACAATAAATTAAGGTAACGATTTTAAAAACAAAAACACCCTTGGAAATTGGTTATCCAAGGGTGTGATATCACTACTGGGTATGGTAGAATAAAAAATGCTATTTGTACACGCGGATGTAATCTACTTCAAAGGTCGCATTGGAGAATGCTGGATCAACAGGCCCACCAAATCCACCGCCCATGGCCAAATTCACCAAGAAGAAGAAATTCTTGTTATAGGGAATGGAGGCATTGTTGGCAACGGTATGGAACAATTTACCGTCCACAAAAAATTGCATGGAAGTACTTGTCCAGTCAAACTTGTACAGATGAAATTCAGTAGCCGCATTTTGGATAACGGTTTGCCCTTTGACAGGATTGCCGCCAGACCTGCCAGGATAATGCAGGGCTGCAACAATTGTATTGAGCTCAGACCCCCGGTGTTCAAGGATATCGGTTTCGCCACAGGCAGGCCAACCTACTGTCGGGAAATCAAAACCCAGCATCCACACTGCAGGCCATGTGCCAACAGCAGCAGGAACCTTGGCCCTGATTTCAACGGTACCATACTTGAATTCATACTTGCCGCGGGTCAACAGCCGTGCAGAAGTATATGCGCTTCCGCTGAAGTTCTCTTTGATGGCCTTGATCTTCAAAACTCCGTTTTCTACCACTGCATTTTCCAACCGATTGGTATAATACTGCAGTTCATTGTTCCCCCATCCGCCTGAGCCTGTTCCGATATCATAAATCCACTTTGTAGGATCTGGTGCACCATTTTTATCAAACTCATCAGACCATACAAGGCTTGGAATCGATGGCTTTACTGTAACGGATATATTTTTCTTTGCTGAAGCGGAAAGCCCTGCACTGTTTTTTGCAGTAACGGTAACGGTATAATCAATAGTGCCCACCGTAGCATATTTGTAAGTCACTGCACCAGTTGGCACATCCTGTATTTCACCATTTCCGAACTCAAATGAATAAGTAACCGCATTGGTAGCGGTAACGGTGAAATCAACATTTCCAGAGCCATCTGAACTGACTGTTGCATTGATCACAATATTGGATGGCGCAGGATTCTTTGGAGCATCTGCCTTCTTGCAGGAGGCAAAAACATTCAAAGAAATAATGGCTGCAAAATTCACCAATAAATACTTCATCATCTAGGGTTTAACTTTTAGTTTCTGGTACCAGGCAAATCCATCTTTTCCGATGGTACGGAGGTTCATCGTTGTGGGCGTAAGCGACAGTATTTCATAATTTGTACTCCCCATTCCAATGCAAACCAATCCATTTCCCGGAACTGAAAATTCTATCCTCGTTGAGTTCGCTGGGGTGCTTGCAGAAGTTGCATTCATGAAGGACAACTTCTTGACACCTTTGGTAGCAATAGGATATTGGCCCTCAGCTCCACTGAGTCCATAATAGCCAACAGCGGCACCCAAAACAAATGTATTGCCCTTGTTGTCTACATCCATGGTAATTTGGTTGTTGGCATCTTTGGCAAAAGTGATTTCATCGTCATAGAAACCATCGGCAGCCCTGGAGTTGGCGCCTGCAGCATACCAGTTGGGAGCGAATCCATCATTGGGTCCAACACCAAAATGTCCATCAGCATCCTTGTCGCACATCCATTTTTTGGATGCACCGCCAGTGAGGTTCTGTAGGATGGCTGCAGGAATTTCAAAGGCAACAAATACTTTCACCTTCCTGCTGATATTGGACACTGTCCCACCTGCTCCTACTGCACTTACCGTAATGGTATAATCATTCACACCAGGGGTGGTATACTTGTAATTGATGGTACCTGAAGGAACCATCAATACTTTACCATCTCCAAAATCAATTTTATAGGTAATGACCTTGCTCGCTGTTGTAGCAATGGAAACTGCGCCTGAACCATTTCCGCCAGGATTCGCAGCATCAACACCTGCAACAGTTGCAGTCAATGTAAGATCTGCTGGGCTGGAAAGATCGCCAAATGCATATTCTGTTTTCTGGCAAGCCACCAGTGCAATGGCAAGGACCAATGCCAAGAGTCCGTTTTTAAAGAATGTAGTGTTCATGTGATTCTTTTATGGAGATTAGTTTACTGTAATATCATCAAAATAATAGGTAAAGTTGGCAGTGCCATCACCCGCAGTTCCAAGATCAAAAATCAATACCACACGCTGGTAAGTATTGGCTGTATTGATGGCGCTGTAGTCAAAGCTGAGCTCTTCCCACTGCCCTGATTTGGTTGTGGTTACCTCTTTCTCAAAGTTGATTCCGCCATTGGCAAGGTTTTCCACCTTGAACAAAAGCTTTGCACCAACCCTTGGAGAAAATACTTTCACCTTTACCATTTTACCAGCAGAAAAATCAATGGGAGAAGCAAGCTCGATGAAGCTTCCACCCCATACCTGACCGCCTGGTCCTTTCACCATCTTACCCACTTTGTTGCTGGTATTGATGCCGGTTTTGCTTGGATTGGCCACTACTGATGCGTTTCCTCCATCAAAATTAAAGAATCCGTAGGTCAGTGTAGAAGATTCAAAATTCATTGGGATGCCCAACTCATCTGCCTTCAGGCTTTGAGAGATATCATCAAAATAGTAGGTATAATTGGCGGACCCATCACCTGCAGTGCCAAGGTCAAAAATGAGCACAACTTTTTGGTAGCTGTTGGCTGTATTGATGGCAGTGAAATCGAAGGTCAGCTCTTCCCATGCATTGGCAACAGTTGTAGCCACTTCTTTTTCAAAAGAAATTCCACCATTGGTTTGGTTCTCTACTTTTAGAAGAAGTTTTGCACCAACCCTTGGAGAATGAACCTTCACCTTCATGAATTTCTTGGTGGAGAAATCAATAGGATTGGCGAGGCTGATGAAGCTGCCTGCCCAAACTTCTGGAGCACCCTTCACCATTTTACCTACTTTGGAACTGGTGTTGATGCCAGTTGCGTTCGGGTTGTTTACAACAGAAGCACCTGCACCACCAAAGTTTACAAAATCATAATTCAAAGCTGTAGACTCAAAGCTCATGGGCAAAGCCAGTTCTTCGATGGTATTTGTTTGACGGAGGTCGTCAAAATAGAAAGTAAAATTAGCAGATCCGTTTCCTGGGGTTCCAAGATCAAAAATCAATACAACGTTGTTGTAAGCATTTGAAGTGTTGATTGTCCTGAAATCAAAGGTCAGGTCTTGCCACTGGTTGGCAACGGTTGTTGCCACTTCTTTTTCAAAAAAGATGCCATTGTTCGCAGCATTTTCAACCTTCAACAACACTTTTGCTCCAACCCTTGGAGAATACACTTTCAAACGCATGATCTTGTTCACAGAAAAATCGATAGGGCTGCTGAGGCCGATCAGTGAACCACCCCATACTTCAGGTGCATTCTTTATCATTCTACCAACCTTAGCGGATGTATTGATGGTTCCTGGCTTAGGATTTGCGATCACAGATGCATCTCCACCACCAAAATTCACGAAGCTATAGGTCTGTCCTACTGTTTCAAAATCAAGCGGCAACACAATAGGCACCTTGATGGTAATTTTCTTTGTAACCGTAGTGGTTGCAACACCTCCACTCAATGCAACAACGGTGATGGTATAATCTCCAGATTTTGCATAAGTATGTTTAACCGTTTCACCTTCCAGGAATGATGAAGGCACTTCGTTGGGCACATCACCCCAAGTAATCCTGAACAAGGTTTCATAGATTGCTTTGGCGGTAACATTGATCATGAAAGCACTTGAAGCATCAACAGCAGTTGTCACCTCCATGTTTTCAGGGGCCCTGAAAGAAACGGTCAATTTTTGTATGGCTTCAGTGGTCTTACCCGTGATACCAACACCGACAACACGCACATCATAGTTACCCTCTTTGTACTTGCGCTGAACATTTTCACCAGCCATCACCTTTACAGGAGCAGCAGTACCATCGCCGAAATAAACATTATAATAAGCAATACCTTCCCCATTGGGGTAGATGGTTACCAGTCCTGTATTGTCTTGGGTAATGTTGAACATTGCTGAAAGCTTTGCTGGAGCAACAGCAGTTTCTACAAAAGATACATCATCATACTGCAGCTTGGTACATCCTGTAAAAAGGAGGGCCAGCAACAGTGAAGTAAATAATATGGTATTCTTTTTCATTTGAATGATTTTTAAAGATGAGGAGATCAATACCCTGTATTTTGAGTGAGGCCTGATATGTCTACTTCCTGTTGAGGAATGGGGAAGACTTCATTCTTGTTGGCCTTGAACCCTGTGATTTTGGTTGCTGCAAGGCCAGTCCTGACCAGGTCAAAAAACCTGTCCCCTTCCATGGCAAGCTCCAACCTTCTCTCATCCCAAATGGCCTGTCTCAATGTTGCGCCAGTTGATGTGATGTTTTGCAACTTGTTGCCAAATGCACGTTCCCTGACCCTGTTCAAATAACCCTGGGCCTTTGTATCGTTGGGTGTAGTCGCCCTATTGTTGGCTTCTGCAGCCATGAGCAATACATCAGCATACCGGATGGTCCTGTAATTGTTGAGATAATTCAACTCAACCTGACCAGAAGTTTCTCCTTTTCTTGGATGATATTTCTGGTTGTAGAGGCCAGTATTTTTATAGGGAGCAACCAGATAGCTGATGTTGAAAGCCGGATTGGCTGTTTTGTATGCTTCAATATCAAGGATGGTTACAGCCTTTCTTTTGTCTCCTGCAGCATAAGCATTCGCCAGTTCCTTGGTGGGAAGATTGATGCTCCATCCCTGACCATAAGGACTGGTTCCTG
>JAIPBY010000018.1 GCA_021738605.1 Chitinophagaceae bacterium
TGACCAAGGTGGACTATTATTTCACCAAGGCCATCGATGCAGATACAACGATCACCAACAAGGTAGATTATACCCGCAAGGCAGCTGATTTCTTCAAGAAATCCGGCAATACGGTAAAATCTGCTGAATGGTTGACCAAGGTATTGACCATCAACCCCAAGCTCAGCAAAGTTGATCTTTACAATGCAGGCTTTGAGAATTTCAAGGCCACCCAGTACAAAAGGGCGGACAGCATTTTCACCATCTACAAGACCAATTATCCTGCTGAAGTATATGGGCACTACTGGTCTTTCCGCTCATTGTCTGTGATTGATTCCACCATGGAGCAGGGCCTGGCGATAGCCGATTGTGAAAAATTCATCTCCATTGCTGAAGCAGAGAAGGCAAAGAACAAAAGTACTTTGATCACTGCTTATGGATACCTGGCCTCTTACAATGCCAACATCAAGAAGGACCTTGCCGGAGCAGCCACTTTCCTGGACAAGATCATTGAAATTGATCCCAATAACCAAGATGCGATTAAAAACAGGGACATCATCCAAAAGGCATTGGCCGCTCCAAAAAAATAAGTTGTAGAATAGCGTATTTCCCAAAGGCCAGGTAAATCACCTGGCCTTTTTTTGTGCCCAATCTTGGGTCATAAAATACATTTATCTATCTGCATTTATATGATTCTTTTTCCATTTACATCCCGTTTTTGCCTATTTTTGCGCATTGAAATTTATACCCATGATAAGGACGTTTTTCCTGCAAGCGCAAGCCATTGGACAGAACCCCGAGATCAGCAGAGCAAGCGACTATTTGCCCATCGGAATACAGTTCCTTTTTGCGGTTGGCTTGGTCACGGTGATGATCTTCGGATCACAGCTCCTTGGGCCCAAACGCATGACCTCAGACAAACTCCAGGTATTTGAAAGTGGCATTGAGCAATTCGGTAATGCCCGCCAACCCATGGCCATCAAGTATTTTCTGGTTGCCATTCTCTTTGTTTTGTTTGACGTAGAGGTCATTTTCTTTTATCCCTATGCAGTCAATTTCCGGGGATTGGGATGGGATGGATTCATGGCCGTGCTGATGTTTGTCGGCTTCTTTCTGGCTGGCTTCATTTATATCATCAAAAAAGGTGCCCTGCACTGGGAAGAATAAAATAAACTATTGTATATGTCGCGTCCTGTTCGGTTCAACATGATTCAAAAAGACACTTCAGACCTTGGCATCAACAATGTCCAGCTTCCTGAAGGGCATATGGGAGAGGGCTTTTTTGCCACTTCCCTTGACAAGGTTGTGGGTTTGGCCAGGAAGAATTCCATGTGGCCCCTGCCTTTTGCAACCTCCTGTTGTGGCATCGAATTTATGGCCACCATGGGTTCACACTACGACCTCTCCAGGTTTGGTTCTGAGCGTGTGGGTTTTTCCCCCCGCCAGTGCGACCTTTTGATGGTCATGGGAACCATTGCAAAGAAAATGGGCCCGGTCCTTCGCCAGGTTTACCTGCAGATGGCGGAACCCCGCTGGGTGATGGCTGTTGGTGCCTGTGCTTCCAGTGGTGGAATATTTGATACCTATTCAGTGCTGCAGGGCATTGACCAGGTTATTCCGGTGGATGTATATGTTCCCGGATGCCCTCCAAGACCAGAAGCCATCATTGATGGTGTGTTGAGGATTCAGGAACTGGTGCAAAACGAATCACTCAGGAGAAGAACCGGTGACCAATACAAGGCCTTGCTGGATGGATACGGTATTCAATAAGGCAGGATCAAAAAAAACAATTATGTCCCTTACTCACGAGACGATAAAAGAAACATTGGTTGCACAATTTGGCGACAAGATACTGGCTTGGGAGGAATCCTATGGCATGGCATGCTTTACTGTGCAAGCTGATCATAACCTGAAGGTGCTCACTTTTATGAACGATGACCCTGCAATGGGTTTTCAGTTCCTTACTGATTTGACAGGCGTTCATTACCCCGACAGGAAAGGGGAAGAAATTGCGGTTGTGTACCACCTGCACAACCTAAAAGAAAATATACGCCTGCGCATGAAAATCTATGTTCCCGTTGAAAAGCCTGATGTATATACTGCAACAGGATTGTTCAGTGGTGCCAACTGGATGGAGCGTGAGACCTTTGATTTCTATGGAGTGAACTTTGTAGGACATCCCGACCTGAGGAGGATATTGAATGTGGATGAGATGGATTATTTCCCTTTGAGGAAAGAGTTTCCGTTGGAAGACCAGACAAGGATTGACAAGGACGACGAAATGTTTGGCAGATAAATACAATCAAGATTATGCTCGAACAAGGCAATATACATTTACCGGAAGGATCTATTGAGAAGCAGACCACCACGCTGAACCTTGGTCCAACCCATCCTGCAACCCATGGTGTTTTTCAGAATATCCTGGAAATGGATGGAGAGCGCATCATCAAGGCTGAATCCACTGTGGGGTATATCCACAGGGCTTTTGAGAAGATTGCTGAACGCCGGCCACTCTACCAGATCACCACCCTGACAGACAGGTTGAATTATTGTTCCTCCCCATTGAACAACATGGGATGGCACCTGACCTGCGAAAAGCTCCTGGGCGTTAAAACGCCCAAGCGTGTTGATTACCTGCGTGTAATCATCATGGAACTTTCCAGGATTTCAGACCACCTTATTTGTAATTCCATTGTAGGTGTGGATACCGGTGCGTATACCGGCTTCCTTTATGTGATGCAATACCGTGAGCTGATCTATGAAGTGTATGAGGAGGTTTGCGGCTCCCGTCTGACCACCAACATGGGAAGGATTGGCGGATTTGAGCGCAATTTTTCAGATGTGGCCTTCCAGAAAATCGAAAAATTCCTGGCAGAGTTTCCTGGGGTTTGGAAAGAGTTTGAAAACCTTTTCAACCGCAACAGGATCTTCATTGAAAGAACAGTGGGAACAGGTGCCATCTCTGCCGAAAGGGCTTTGAATTATGGCTTCACAGGGCCCAACCTGCGTGCTGCGGGAGTAGATTATGATGTGCGTGTTCATTCACCTTATTCTTCCTACGAAGATTTTGATTTCATCATTCCAGTTGGTACTACCGGCGACAACAACGACCGTTTCCAGGTAAGGAACGAAGAGATCTGGCAATCACTCAGCATTATCCGCCAGGCCTACCAGAAAGTACAGGCATTCAAGGGCACGGAGGCGGATGTTTACCATGCAGATGCACCGGAATACTACCTTCCTGCCAAGGCGGATGTATATACCAAAATGGAAGCACTGATCTACCATTTCAAGATTGTGATGGGAGAAACAGAAATTCCTGCCGGTGAGGTTTACCAGAGCATCGAAGGTGGTAATGGAGAGTTGGGATTCTACCTCATCAGTGATGGAGGCAGAACCCCTTATCGCTTGCATTTCCGCAGGCCTTGTTTCATTTATTATCAGGCATATTCAGAGATCGTGAAAGATACCATGCTTAGTGACGCTATCGTAACATTGAGCAGTCTTAACCTGATCGCTGGAGAAATGGACGCATAAAGCAAAACAAAACCAATGGTAAAGTTTTCAGAAGATAAGTTGAAGGAGGTGCAGTCGATGATCGACCGCTATCCTGAGGGCAAACAGAAGAGTGCATTGATACCTCTTTTGCATCTAGCACAGGAAGAATTTGGTGGATGGTTGAGTGCAGAAACCATGGACTATGTAGGCTCCCTGCTGGGCATTGAGCCGATTGAAGTATACGAGGTGGCTACGTTTTACAGCATGTACAACCTACAACCCGTTGGCAAGCATGTTTTCGAAGTTTGTCACACAGGTCCATGCATGCTCAAGGGCAGTGATGACATCATCGGATACATCAAGTCAACATTGGGCATCAAGGTGGGTGAAACCACTGCTGATGGCATGTTCACCCTCAAAACGGTGGAATGTCTTGGCGCCTGTGGCTATGCCCCAATGATGCAAATGGGCATCGATTACAGGGAGCACCTGACCGAAACCAAAGTAGATGAGATCATCGCAGCCTGTAGAAACAAACAATAAGAAGACCAGTAAAGCATAAGCAAAATGGCAACAAAATTATTATTAGCAAAAGCCCACGTAGAAGGGATTCGTCACTTCGAAGTTTACAGGAGGGAAGGTGGATACGCTGCGGTAGAAAAGGCCCTGAAAATGGAGCCGGCTGCCATCGTTGAGGAGGTAAAGAAAAGTGGATTGCGTGGCAGGGGTGGTGCAGGATTTCCTGCCGGAATGAAATGGAGTTTCCTTGCCAAACCAGAGGGGGTCCCCCGTTACCTGGTCTGCAACGCAGATGAATCTGAACCAGGAACATTCAAGGACAGGTACCTGATGGAATTTCTTCCTCACCTCCTGATCGAAGGCCTGGTTGTTTCATCTTTTGCACTGGGCAGCAACCGCACTTATATTTACATCCGTGGGGAATATGCATGGATCGTTGGCATCCTTGAACAGGCCATTGCAGAAGCCAAACAAAACGGCTTCCTTGGAAAGAATATCTTGGGTTCAGGATTTGATTGTGAAATTTATGTGCAACGCGGTGCAGGCGCCTATATATGTGGTGAGGAAACAGCCCTGATTGAATCCTTGGAAGGAAAGCGCGGCAATCCTCGGATCAAGCCTCCCTTCCCCGCCATCAAAGGCCTCTGGGACTGCCCAACGGTGGTCAACAACGTTGAAACCCTTGCTGCTGTAGTTCCCATCATGAACATGGGTGGAGAAGAATATGCCAAGATTGGTGTTGGTCGCTCAACCGGAACAAAATTGATCTCTGCCTGCGGCAACATCAACAAGCCTGGGGTATACGAAATAGACATGACCATTTCTGTAGAAGAGTTTATCTACAGCGATGAATACTGTGGTGGAATTGCCAATGGCAAAAAGCTGAAGGCCTGTATCCCCGGTGGCTCCTCTGTTCCCATACTTCCTGCCAATCTTTTGTTGACAACAGCAAAAGGAGAGCCCCGCCTGATGAACTATGAAAGCCTTGCTGATGGAGGGTTTGCTACTGGTTCAATGTTGGGATCCGGCGGATTCATCGTCCTCGACGAAGACCAATGCATCGTAAAGAATACGCTTACACTTGCCCGTTTCTACAGGCATGAGAGTTGCGGACAGTGTTCACCTTGCAGGGAAGGTACCGGATGGATGGAAAAAATCCTTGGTAAAATTGAAAGTGGAAAAGGTGCCATCAGTGACATCGATTTGTTGTGGGATATCCAACGCAAGATCGAAGGCAATACCATTTGCCCATTGGGTGATGCAGCAGCATGGCCTGTTGCAGCAGCCATCAGGCATTTCAGGGATGAATTTGAGTGGCATGTCAACAATCCGGAATTGTGCCAGACACAAAACTTTGGATTGGCACATTATGCAGATCCCATCCATGTTCCAGCATAAGTAAGGGTTAAGTCTCTTTAAAAAAAATATATGGCCGAAGCAGTCAAAACAGTAAAAGTCACGATAGATAACATCACAGTGGATGTGCCCGTTGGAACAACCATCCTGCAGGCAGCGCGCATGATTGGTGGTGATGTTGTTCCTCCTGCAATGTGTTATTACAGCAAACTGCAGGGCAGTGGCGGCAAGTGCCGTACCTGTCTGGTGGAAGTAAGCAAGGGCAGCGAAGCGGATCCCCGTCCTATGCCTAAGCTGGTAGCCAGTTGCAGGACTGGTGTGATGGATGGCATGGAAGTGAAAAACATGACCAGTCCAAAAGTGGAAGATGCCAGAAATGGTGTTGTTGAATTCCTCTTGTTGAACCATCCCCTTGATTGCCCCGTTTGTGACCAGGCAGGAGAATGCCATTTGCAGGATCTGGGATACCAGCACGGAAAACAAGGAACCCGTTATGAGTTCAAGCGCAGGACTTTTGAGAAGCACGATCTTGGCCCTTATATTCAATTGCACATGACCCGTTGCATCCTTTGTTACAGGTGTGTGTTTACTGCAGACCAACTCACAGACAAAAGATCTCATGGCATCTTGAGCAGGGGAGACCATGCTGAAATTGCTACCTACATAGAAAAATCACTCGACAATAATTTCATTGGAAATGTCATCGATGTTTGTCCGGTTGGGGCCCTCACCGACAAGACCTTCCGTTTCAAAAACCGTGTTTGGTTCACCAAGCCCGTCAATGCGCACAGGGAATGTAAGTGCTGCTCTGGCAAGGTTACGCTTTGGCAACGCGGCGAAGAGGTTTTGCGTGTAACAGCAAGAAAGGACCAGTGGGGTGAAGTGGAAGAGTGGATTTGCAATGAGTGTCGTTTTGAAAAAAAGAAAACAACAGACTGGACCATTGAAGGTCCCACACATGTAAGCAGGCATTCTGTGATTTCACAGGGGCATTACGAAAACACGATAAAACCCAAAGAGACCTTTACTGCAGTGCATGGCGGAAGGAATCCACAGTTGTTGATGGACATCCACAGTGTAAGTGAAGTGAATGATCCTTCGATAGATCTCAGCCAAATCAATGGCCCCGCCACCAGCGATGTATATAACCATTCAACCAAACAAGCATGATCACGATGGATTTGTTGGCGATAGACCTTGCGTACGGACTCGAAAAATTATTGTTGATTGGTGGTATCATCACGGTATCCCTGATTGTTGCCATGTATACTACTTATGCTGAAAGAAAAGTGGCGGCCTGGATGCAAGACCGCCGAGGTCCAAACAGGGCAGGTCCCTTTGGATTGCTCCAGCCGGTGGCAGATGGTTTGAAACTTTTTTTCAAAGAAGAGATCATTCCGCTGACTTCCAACAAAACATTGTTTGTACTTGGCCCAGCCCTGGCCATGGTTACAGCGATGCTCACCAGTGCAGTTATTCCCTGGGGAAGCAGCATCCATATTTTTGGTCGTGATGTGAGCCTCCAAATCGCTGACGTGAACATAGGAATTCTCTATGTTTTTGGGGTGGTGAGCATGGGTGTTTACGGCATCATGATCGGTGGATGGTCTTCCAACAACAAATTCTCTTTGATTGCGGCTGTTCGTGGTGCCTCACAAATCATTTCTTATGAGTTGGCCATGGGCCTTTCACTGATTGCATTGCTGATGATGACAGGCTCTTTGAGCCTCAAGACCATCGTGCAACAGCAAATGGAAGGGGGATGGAACATCATCTACCAACCCCTTGGATTTTTGATTTTTCTGATTTGTGTATTTGCAGAGTGCAACAGAACACCCTTTGATCTTCCTGAAGCGGAGAATGAATTGAACTTTGGCTACCACCAGGAATATTCATCCATGAAACTTGGCTTGTACCTGTTTTCTGAATACGTCAACATGTTCATCTCCAGCGCTGTGGTGTCAACACTTTTCTTTGGTGGGTATGACATCCCATTCGTAGATGAGGCAGCACTGTCTTTAAGCCTTGGTGCCAACACCGTTGCCCTGCTTGGGTTTGGGGCCTTGTTTACAAAAATTCTTTTCTTCCTTTTCCTCTTCATTTGGGTAAGGTGGACGATACCGAGGTTCAGGTACGATCAGTTGATGGACCTGGGTTGGAAAAAATTAATTCCCTTGGCATTGGCCAATATGTTGATCACTGCACTGGTTATCCTGTGGTTAAATAAATAATTCTATGGCATCATTAACAAATAGGGCAAAAGTATTGGAACAGAAGCCGATGAGCTTCATGGAAAGGTTGTACCTGCCAGCGATTTTCAAGGGCATGGCCATCACCTTCGCGCACATGTTCAAGAAAAAGGCCACCATCAACTATCCTGAAGAGAAAAGGCCGTTCAGCCCGGTTTTTCGTGGACTCCATGTATTGAACCGCGATGAAGAGGGAAGGGAAAATTGTACCGCTTGCGGACTCTGTGCTGTGGCCTGTCCTGCAGAAGCCATCACCATGGAAGCAGCAGAACGCAAAACCAGTGAAGAGCATCTTTACCGTGAGGAAAAATATGCTGCAAAGTATGAGATCAATATGCTTCGCTGCATTTTCTGCGGATTGTGTGAAGAGGCCTGTCCCAAGGATGCCATCTACATGTCTGAAACATTTGCTCCATCTAATTTTACAAGAAAAGGATTCATCTATTCTAAGGATGAGTTGTTGATTCCAAATCCTGTAAACGATAAGGAGAAATATGATATTGCTAAGGGAATGCGTGAAGCCCAACTAAAAAACAAATAAGCCATGCACATCAACGAAATCCTTTTTTGGTTCCTGACTGCCCTGGCCTTGTTCAGTGCAATGATGGTTGTATTCAGTAAAAATCCTGTACACAGTGTCTTGTGGCTGATCATGGTTTTCATGGCCATCACCGGGCATTATATCATCATGAATGCACAATTCCTGGCCATCGTCAACATGATTGTGTACGCAGGTGCCATCATGGTTCTTTTCCTGTTTGTTATCATGTTCATGAACCTCAATGCGGAGAGTGAGCCACAAAAAAGCAAGTGGATGAAGTTCGCAGCCGTATTGTCTGGGGGAAGCCTGATGCTGATCCTCATTGCCGCCTTGAAAGACAATGATGGATTCATCTCGAGCATGAGGGGAGAAGGCAGTATCGGCCTGATCAAGAACCTGGGTAAGGTTTTGTTTACTGATTATGTGGTACCCTTTGAAATCAGCAGCATCCTGTTTTTGAGCGCCATGGTGGGTGCTGTGGTGTTGGGTAAAAAAGAGTCATCAACAATTGTTTCTTAAAAGAATACCAACGTTATGCCGGTTATACCTATAAATTATTACATTTTTCTTTCCCTCGCTTTGTTCACCATCGGAATAGTCGGTGTGTTGACCAGGCGGAACGCCATCATTATTTTCATGTGCATTGAACTGATGTTGAATGCAGTGAATGTATTGCTGGTCGCGTTTTCCAAGATGCACCATGTGGCAGCTTTTGCAACCGACAGGGCAACAACGGTGGGAACAGAAGCCCAGCTTTTTGTTTTCTTCATCATGGTGGTGGCTGCAGCAGAAGTGACTGTTGGACTTGCCATCATTGTAATGCTGTACAGGAATATCCATTCAGTGGATATCAATTTCCTCAACAGGTTGAAACACTGACCTTAACTCGATTGATTGATCTGATTCAAAGTATGATATGAGTAAATATGTTTTTCTGATTCCGCTTCTTCCACTGGTTGGTTTTCTGATCAACGGGTTGGGAAGGAATTTTCTCTCAAGGATGCTCGTGAACATCGTTGGCTGTGGTGTATTGATTGCCTCTTTTGTTGTCAGTCTCCTGGTGTTCAGGGAAGTGGCTGCACCCGGCGCAACCCCCATGGTTATTCGCTATTTTGATTTCATCAAGGCCGGAGGGTTGGATATACAAGCTTCTTTCCTGGTAGACCAGCTCAGCACCTTGTTCCTGCTCGTGATCACGGGTATCGGTTCCTTGATTCATATCTACTCAACTGCTTACATGCATGAGGAGACTACTCCACATTATGCCCGTTATTTTGCCTACCTCAATCTTTTTGTATTCTCCATGTTGCTCCTTGTATTGGGATCCAATTTTGTGGTGATGTTCATTGGATGGGAAGGTGTAGGGCTTTGTTCTTATTTGCTGATTGGATACTGGTTTGAAAACAAGTCTTACAACAATGCAGCCAAGAAGGCTTTTGTGATGAACAGGATTGGTGACCTTGGTTTTCTCTTGGCCATTTTCTGGATGCTTTCCCAGTTCGGATCGATTGCCTATGCAGATGTTTTTTCAAAAGCATCAACGGCTCCCGTAGCAGTATTGACGGGCATTACCATCTTGTTATTTGTTGGAGCCATGGGTAAGTCAGCACAAATTCCTTTGTATACATGGTTGCCTGATGCGATGGCGGGTCCTACGCCAGTTTCTGCCTTGATCCATGCGGCAACGATGGTCACTGCTGGTATCTACATGATTGCCAGAAGTAACGTCTTGTTCACTCTTGCTCCAGTTTCACAAAACCTCATTGCCATCATCGGAATTTCAACAGCTCTGTTGGCTGCTACCATTGCCCTCAAACAAAACGATATCAAAAAAGTATTGGCTTACTCAACCGTGAGCCAACTCGGACTCATGTTCCTGGCACTGGGTGTTGGTGCCTACACTGCAGGTGTTTTCCATGTGATGACACATGCATTTTTCAAAGCCCTTCTGTTCCTGGGTGCAGGAAGTGTGATCCATGCCATGCACCATGAGCAGGACATCATGAAGATGGGTGGGCTCAGGAAAAAACTACCGATCACGCACATTACTTTCTTGATTGGATGTTTGGCGATTGCAGGTATTCCTCCTTTTGCCGGTTTCTTTTCAAAGGATGAAATCCTGACGGCAGCATTGGAGAAGCATCCTGTTTATTATGTGCTGGCCTTGGCCACTTCACTGATGACAGCCTTCTACATGTTCCGTTTGTACTTCCTCACTTTTTCCGGTAAGTTCAGGGGCTCCCATGAACAAGAGCACCATTTACATGAGTCTCCAGTACCCATGACACTGCCACTGATTGTGTTGGCCATCTTGTCTGTGGTTGGTGGATGGATAGGTATCCCTGCTGTTTTTGCAGAGAATGCGCACCTGCTTTCAAACTTCCTGTCGCCAGTGGTTGCGTCAGTAAAGCCAGCACACCCGGCCATTCATTTGTCTCACACTTCAGAACTCGCACTGATGGGAGGCGTTTTGCTATTGATCCTGGTGATGATTGTGTTGGCTTCCAAAAAGTTTTCAAAAGAAAATATTGATACTTCTGCTCCTTCAGGATTTTCAGCTGTTCTTTCCAACAAATGGTATGTAGACGAACTCTATGAGGCCATTGTTGTAAAACCCATCAACTGGATATCTTCCTTCCTGAGCAGGGTAGTGGACAATAAATTGATTGATGGTCTTGTCAATGGGGTTGGCAAGGGTGTGCAATTCAGTGCAAGACAATTGCGCCTCTTGCAAAGTGGTCAGGTGGGTTCTTATATCTTGATCATGATGGTCGCTATCATACTATTTTTCATCTTCCAGTTGTTCTGGAAGTTATAACCAAACGCATTCAATATGTTCGCAGCATTTGATAATTTTCCTGCATTGTTGATCTGGTTGCCATTGGCAGGCGGGCTTATTTCCTTTTTCATCAAATCTGAAAAAACTGCCAGGGCCATTGCCATTGTTTTCTCCCTTTTAACAATGGGGGTGATGATGACCAGTCTGTTTTTTTCATCAACAGAATCGTTTGTCTATAACCAGGTGAGCTATGTTTGGCTACCCAACCTGGGAAGCAGTTTTGGCCTGATCCTTGATGGATTGACAAGAGTACTTTGTCTGTTGACTGCATTGGTATTCCCCATGGTATTTCTCCTGGTCCCTGGCAACAGGTATCCCAATGCCAACCGTTTTTATGGGCTGATGTTGCTTACGCAATGCGGTCTCATGGGGGTTTTTATGGCAACAGATGCCTTGGTGTTTTACCTGTTTTGGGAGCTTGCACTGATTCCTGTTTATTTTCTTGCTTCCATTTGGGGTGGAGAAAAACGCATCAAGGCCACTTTCAAGTTTTTCATTTACACATTCGTGGGTTCCTTGTTCCTGTTGATTGGTATTTTGTACATGTACCTTAAAACCAGCAATGGCTCATTCAGCCTTGTAGCCTTTTACAATGTTAAGCTTTCTGATGTTGAGCAATACTGGATGTTCCTGCTATTCTTCATTGCTTTTGCCATCAAAATGCCCTTGTTTCCTTTGCATACATGGCAGCCGGAAGCCTATGAACAGGCCCCAACGCCCGTTACTATGGTATTGAGCGCAGTGATGGTGAAGATGGGATTGTTCGGATTGTTGAGGTGGTTGCTCCCCTTGTTTCCTTTGGCAGTAAAGCAATTCAATACGGCCATTATTGTTGTCATCGTAGTGGGCATGGTCTATGCCTCCTTGGTGGCCATCTACCAAGACAATATCAAGAAACTGATTGCCTATTCATCCATTGCACACATCGGACTAATGGCTGCAGGTGTTTTCACTGTGAAGTCCGTTGCCCTGAATGGTGCAGTATTGCAGATGTTCAGCCATGGCATCAACATCATGGCCCTCTGGATTGTGGCTGACCTGATTGAAAAGCAGACCGGTGTCACCAAGATTTCTGCCTTGGGAGGAATCGCCAAAAAAGCACCCAAGCTCACCATTTTCCTCGTGATTGCTGCATTTGCCAACATAGCACTTCCGCTGACCAACGCGTTTGTTGGCGAGTTCATGATCTTCAACGGACTCTATCTGTTCAAGCCATGGATTGCCGCCTTTGCAGGCCTTAGCATCATTCTTTCTGCTGTATACACTTTGAACATGATCAAGCAGGTGTTTTATGGGGAGGTGGTTGCCACTGTTGAAGGCTATGTCGATATCAACAAGACGCAAGCAATGGTGTTGACTGTTATCACCGGGTTGATCCTATTTGTAGGGATTTATCCAGATCCTTTTTTCAAGATGATGTATGAAACTGTAGGGCTTATTGTAAACCGGTATGTTACCATTTAAAATATTGTAGGGGTTATGAATGCAATTATTCTTTCTGCGCTTTGGGGTGTACTGATGATGTACACAGGCTTTGCAACAAAAAACACAAGAACAGTTTCTGTGGTGGCTTTGTTGGGTGTAATGGCTGTTTTGGTTGTCAACTGGATGGAATACCTTGGCGTTTCCTTTTTCAATATTGATACAAAGGGAATGCTTGCCTACAATGGATTTGGACTGATTTTCAACACTGTTGTCCTTTTCTCCACCCTGGTTTATTTTTTGCTTTCCGGAAGAGAAATCGAGAAGGCAGGTAAGAGCCCCTCTGATCTTTATGCGTTGATTTTTTTCATACTTTCTGGCATTTCTATCATTGCAGGGTTCAAGTCTTTGCTGATGTTGTTTATCGGTATCGAGATCATCTCCATCCCGCTTTATGTGCTGGCCGGAAGTGACAAGTCCAACCTGAAAAGCAATGAGGCAGCACTGAAATATTTCCTGATGGGGTCATTCTCCACAGGTATCATGCTCATGGGTATTGCCTTTTTGTATGGTGATGCTGGAACCTTTTATTTGGAAGGGGTGAACGCAGGTTTGGGCGCTCTGACGCCCATGAAGGCCATTGGGATGGTTTTGTTGTTGGCTTCCATGTCATTTAAAGTATCTGCTGCTCCCTTTCATTTTTGGACCCCTGATGTTTATGATGGAACGCCTACCGTCTTCACTTCATTCATGGCCACCATTGTAAAGTCTGCGGGATTCTTTGCCTTCCTCAAGTTGTTTGAAGCTGCTTTTGGAAAGTTTCAAGCAGATTGGCAGGTACTGATGGCCGTTGTAGCAGCACTGACCCTTGTGATTGGAAACATCACAGCAGTTTTCCAGCAGAGTGTCAAAAGGATGTTGAGCTACTCATCCATTGCACAGGCTGGCTTCATGATGCTGGGTATTTTTGCCATGAATATTTTTGCCAAGCAGGGCATGATACTCTATTTTGCCGCATACAGTATTGCAACCATTGGCATTTTTGCGGTGCTCTCCAAGTTCAAGGACCATTCAATCGATGCTTTCAACGGCTTTGCCAAGAAACATCCATTGGTGGCATTTTCCATGTTGATTTGCATTCTTTCTCTTGCAGGTATTCCTTTGACGGCAGGCTTTTTCGCCAAATACTACATGTTGCTCGCGGTGATCAAGGATGGTAATTTTCTTTGGCTTGCCATTGTGGCCATCTTGTGTGCAGCTGTGAGTGTATACTACTATTTCAGGGTTGTTCAAGCGATGTATTTCAAGGAGCCAAGCCACGAAGAGGAACTTGAATTCAGCCCATCCTTCAGGTTTATTTTGTTGGGAGCCGCTATCATCATCCTGGTACTTGGCATACATCCTGATTACCTGACGGGGCTTTTATAGGCTTGTAATTTGCCTAATGGCAAATGAAAGCTGTCCGTTCATCAAACTTTTCAATTTCTGACCAAAGGTTTGACTAATTTTATCCCATGAAATTCATGGATAACCTGGCCCTCGCATGGAGAACTGTTCGGGGCAATAAGTTGCGCACAGGTATTACTGTAGCCATCATCGCATTCGGAATCATGGCCTTGGTGGGCATCATTACGGCCATTGAGGCGATGAACACCAGTTTGAGGGATAGTTTCTCTACCATGGGTGCCAATGCCTTCAGCATCAGGTTCAAGGAGCGCAAGGTTTCTTTTGGAAGGGGTGCAGATGTAAAGCAGTCCAATACCAAAACAAACAGAAGGGAGCGAAAGTCCAATACCGGCAAAATCATCACTTACCGACAGGCCAGGCAATTCAAGGAGATGTATGATTATCCTGCAGATGTCAGCATAGGTCTCAATGGGGCACGTAACCAAGTGGTCAATTTCGAAAACAAGAAAACCAATCCAACTGTTTCTATCAATGGTGGAGATGAGAATTATCTGCAGCTCAATGGCTATGAGATTGCCTATGGCAGGAATTTCAACAAGACTGATGTTGAAAGTGGGCAGGATATTTGCATCATCGGTAAGGACGTTGCTTCAAAACTTTTTGGTACCAAATATGAGCGTGGGCTTGAAAAAGTGATCCGTGTTGGTAACAATAAATACAGGGTTGTAGGCATCACCAAAGAAAAAGGATCCAGCTCTTTTTTACAGGCAGACAATGTAATTTTTTCTACGTATACCAACGTGCGTCAGCGTTATGCGAGCAGGAACCAATCTTTTTCTGTGGCCATCATGGTGCCCGATATAAACCTCATGGAGTCTGCTATTGGCGAGGCTGAGGGAGTTTTCAGAACCATCAGGGGATTGGACGTAACGGAAGACAATAATTTTTATGTGGACAAGAGTGACAGCATTGCAGAAACGTTTATCAATTTATTGGGAACGATATCAGCTGCCGCTGGTGCTATTGGTTTCATTACCTTGGTTGGTGCTGCCATTGGTTTGATGAACATCATGTTGGTGGCCGTAACGGAACGCACCAAGGAAGTAGGATTGATCAAGGCCTTGGGCGGAAAAAGAAACTCGATTCGCGCACAGTTTCTTTTTGAATCTACCCTGATCAGCCTGATGGGTGCTGTGATTGGAATCCTTTTGGGTGTGATCATTGGAAATTTGGTCGGAAGCCTCATGGATACGCCATTTTTCATCCCCTGGAAGATCATATCCATTGGCATCATCATTTGTTCTGCAGTGGGAATTACAGCTGGCTTGTATCCTGCCATGAAAGCATCAAAGCTTGATCCGATTGTAGCCCTGCGTTATGAGTAGGAATAGCAGGTTTTTCTTTTGAATACATTTGGTTATTAATACGGATCGCCTTCCATTTGGAAGGCGATCCGCATTAAATCTATGTCAGCAATGATTACTTAGGATCAAGTGCATTCTTGATTCTTTCAGCAACATCTTGCAGATGGTATTTGCTCATTGCATCCGGCATGCTTGGTGCAGCAGCCTGGATTTCAGACCTGAGGGATGAAAGATGAGCACGAACAACAGATGATACATCCGTTTTCTTTGCATCAGTTCCCATGCTCATTGAACCACCCAGAGAAAGGGTCATGCCACCACCGGTATTGTTGCCCAGCAGGGTAATCATTCTTTCTGCATATGCCTTTTGAAGGTTTCTTCTGTGGCCATCAATTTTTTTCTTGGCGGCTAGTTCGTTCCAAATACCTTTTTTCAGGTCACCAAACAGTTCATCAATGTTATAGGCATTGGCAAACCTATTGGCAGAGGTTGTCATTCTTGTCAGGCGTGCACCAGACAGGATACTGCCCAGCACGTTGTCCTGGATGGAGCCAAGTTGGTCGCCAGTAGGGCTGCTGATCTTGTCAAGGATATTGTTGTCCAGCATCCAGGTTGGGGTTGTAAACAATTGGGTGTTTACAAAAGCAACCGCTTCTTTCTGCATGGCTTTTGGCGTTACTTCAAATACACTACCAGCTTGTTCCACGCTTTTTGGTGTTTCATAGTATCCACCAATGTTGCGCACCACATGGCCAAGGTAACGGTTGAATTGTGAAACCACTTGTCCGTACATCTGCGCAAGGTTTGAATAATTATTGCCTTCCTCTTTTGTCCACTCAGGAAGATTGGTAACAATCCTTTTCAGGTTTTTAATCCCGTATTCACTGGCTTTCATGGCATTGTCTCCCAAGTCTTCACTTTGTGTTCTCGCATCAGATGTATTGCCACTCTCATAGGTGCCAAACCAAACGCGTGGATTTTGTGCGATCCTTTCATTGTACAACTTGTTCCTTTGCTTCTTATCTGATTCTTCAGTATCTGCACCATATCCATAACCCCATTCGATGGCCCACTTGTCGTAGTCGCCAATGCGGGGGAACATGCCTACTTTACTGATATTGTCTTCTGGTTGTGCAACATAGTTGAAACGTGCGTAGTCCATGATGGAGGCAGTGTGGCCATTGGCTTCAACCCATGTTTTATCACGGAGTTTTTCAACCGGAGTCTTGCTGCTTGATCCCATGTTGTGGCGAAGGCCAAGGGTATGTCCTACTTCATGTGATGACACGAAACGGATCAGGTTGCCCATCAGGTCATCATCAAATGTCATTTTACGTGCATCAGGATCAACTGCTGCAGCTTGAACAAAATACCAATCATGCACCAGGCTCATTACATTGTGGTACCAACCGATATGGCTTTCAATGATCTCACCACTGCGGGGATCGTGCACGTTTGGTCCGTATGCATTGGCAATGTCTGAAGCAAAATAACGGATCACAGAGAAGCGGGCATCTTCAAGGCTCATGGTGCTATCGTTCTCTGGCCATTCTTTACCTACGATGGCATTTTTGAAACCGGCTTTTTCGAAAGCAGCCTGCCAGTCATTGATACCCTTGATCAGGTAAGGCCTCCATTTCTTTGGTGTGGCAGGATCAATATAATATACAATTGGTTTTTGGGGCTCAACCAGTTCACCTTTTTTCCATCTTTCAACATCTTCTTTTTTAGGTTGAAGGTTCCAACGGACGATGAAGTTCTCGTTTTCAACCTTTTGCTGGTTGTCGCTGTAGACGGTATAGTCGTCTGCAAAATAACCTACACGTTGATCACTCATCCTTTTTTTCATGGGCGATTCTGGGAGAAGGATGAATGAAGTATTGGTTTCAAGGGTAACCGCACCCGCAGCACTTGCCGCTGGAAGGCTTGGTGAAGGGAAAGGAGAAGGGGCAGCTCCAAATCCGCCACCGCTGGAGGCGCTAAATGTTTTTACGGTGCGCACCTCAGTATTGATGGGGAAACTCTTGATGGTTTCGATGTAAGAACGGTCCGCCATCAGCATGGTCAGGTTGAACCTTCTTTTTGAAGAAGAATTGAGTGAAACCACTTGATTATCCCCTTTGAAGAAATCTGTTACATCGATGACCGCTCCGCTGGAATCCTTTCCGAGGGATTTGATGTCAAATGCAGCTGCAATGGGATCAAGGTTGGAATTTCTCACTGCCTTGTAAATGGGCTGGCTTGAATCTGCTACGCTTATAACCGTAACAACCCTCATGAAAATGTTGTTGCTAGGGCCTTTTTCAAATTTGACCACTTGTTGGTTGGCCATTTCTCCACCATAGACGCCACCGCCACCGGCAACCTTGGAGAAACGGGTTATGGCCATGATCTCCCTTCCGAAAAGGGATTCATTGAGCTCAAAATAGAACTTATCGTCTACTTTGTGAACGGTGAAAAGTCCTTTTGAGGACTTGGCCTTGCCTGTGATAACCTCTTTATAAGGCTTAGGGCCTGTTTTGGGGGCTCCCATTGGAGGCATGGAGGGTGCGCCAGTGCCAGGAGCCGCCGGTGCTGAGGCTGGAGAGGGAGGAGGCATGTCTCTCCTGTTTTGTGCAACCGAAAAAAACTGTTGGGTCAGGAATATGCCGGCTATTGCGGCTGTCCTGATAAATTGGGTTGATCTCATTTTTCTCTTTTTTGTGGAACGTAAATATATGGTTTATGTCTAATAAAACAGCAGAAACTGAACAATGGTTCTGACGGCATAAAATCGGAAAATTTGCGCCATTTTTAAATTATTTTAATTTTTTTTCACCCAGTGATTTTTTTTAATCAATTTCATTAACTTGCTCTGCGTCAACTGAAGTTTTCTACCAAAAGACTCGGTCTTGAAGTGACAATTCAGCGGATGTAAACTATTTTTTTAACAAACAGAAATTTTAAATTCTAAAAACGAAAGTCATGGCTGAAACTAAACCAAATGCAGCTGCTAAAGCATCAACATCCAAAGGTGGAGGAAACGCAATTTCTTATCTGGCACCCATTATTTGTGTTATCGCCGGATATGTAGTATGGAGATTTGTTTTGGGTAATCCGGATGGATTCTCCAAGCCGGATGAATTGGGCGGTTTCTGGCCTTCACACAAAGGACCGACAGGCGCCTGGAACAAAATGTACGAAGGTGGAATCATCGTTCCTTTGTTGATCGGTTGTCTTTTCATGGTAATTGTATTCTCAATCGAGCGTTTCCTGACCATCAGCAAGGCGACTGGTACTGCTTCAAACGCAGAATTTGTACGCAAGGTGCAATTCGAATTGGCCAACAAGAATGTTGACGCTGCCATCGCTCTTTGCGACAAGCAAAAAGGAAGCGTAGGCAATGTAATGAAGGCTGGTTTGAAGAAATACAAGGAAATGATTTCTTCTTCAGAATTCTCTACTGACCAAAAGGTTGCTGCCAT
>JAIPBY010000019.1 GCA_021738605.1 Chitinophagaceae bacterium
ACACAGACATTAAAAGGGCTTTCCAATTTGTTGAACAATTACAAGCATCATGGGAAGATGAACGCAAGCATTTTTTACGATGCGTTGTACCAATATGCATGGTCACACCAAAAAAATGGTCTGCCCTACCTGGGTGAATACCAGGATGAAAAAAATGGATACTGGCTCAAGGGAGACAATCCCCGCAGCAGTTATTATAACCATTCTGGCTTTGCAGACCTGATCATCAATGACCTGATTGGTTTGAGAACAAGGGAAGATGATGTACTTGAAATTCATCCCCTTATTACAGGAGAGAAGTGGAAATGGTTCAAGTTGTCAGGCATAGCATATCATGGAATAGTAGTTGACCTGCAGTGGGACCAAACAGGTGCCCGGTATGGCGAAGCTGGATTCAAGGTGATGCAGGACGGGAAATTGTTGTACAAGGGAATTGCATTAAAACCTGTCAAGGTCAGGATGAAATCATAAACAATAGACATGAAAAATATTGGGAAATTTTTACTGACAGGCACTGCATTGTTTATGATGCTTTCCGCATACTCTCAAACCAAGCGGCTATGGTATGATAAGCCCTCTGCCAAATGGACGGATGCTTTGCCGATTGGCAATGGGCGCATTGGCGCCATGGTTTTTGGTGGTGTTGAGGAAGACAGGATTCAATTCAACGAGGAAAGTTTATGGAGTGGTCAACCCCGTGAATACAACCGGATGGGTGCAGCTGTTCACCTCGATAAGATCAGGCAACTGTTGTTTGAAGGAAAACAAAAAGAAGCAAATGCCCTCGCAGAAAAAGAGTTCATGGGATTGCAAAGCGCTGCAGGAAACAGGGAACAATGGATCAAGGACATGTTTGCAATGAAGGGAATTGCAGGGGATCCTTCAAAAAAAATAGTTGATGATGGGCAATGGAAGGACATTTATGTACCTCATTTTGAAGGCTGGGAAACAGTAGGCCTTGATGGATTGGATGGCGCGGTTTGGTTCACAAAAACGTTTTTCGTTTCAACCGCCATGTTGAACAAGCCACTCATCCTGGACCTCAACCGCATCAGGGATCTTGACAGAACCTATTTGAACGGTATGTTGGTTGGGCAGACAGCCTCTGGTGATGCCAGGCGGTATACCATACCCGCAAACTTGCTGGTGGAAGGAGAGAACAGGATAACGGTTCAGGTATTGAATTTTTCAGACAAGGGTGGATTGTCAGGTTACAAGGATACGGCAAGGCATATTGGATTTTTGGCTGGAGCAACAGATCAATTGCCCCTCATTGACCTTCAGGGTACCTGGAAGTTTTTGGTTCAAAATAATGAGCCTCCTGCCATTGCAATGTATCAGGCGGACTACCAGCCCTTCGGTGATCTGATGATGCATTTCAATCATGCAGGATATACCAGTTATACAAGGGAACTGGACCTCACCAATGCCTTGGCAAAAACAAGCTATGTTCATGCTGGTACCAGGTATACCAGAACCTATTTTTCCAGTGCTGTTGATCAGGTGGTTGGCATTGAATTGGGCGCTGATAAAGCCAAAAGCATCGATGTGTCTTTTGTGATGAAATCGCCACATAGCAATTATCAAACAACGATCATGAATGACAGTACAATGCAATTGCATGTGGCAGTAAAACATGGAGCCCTGTTTGGAGAAAGCATATTAAGACTAAGGGTCAAAGGCGGAAAGCTTTTCAGCAAAAATGGCATGTTGCATGTAGAAGGTGCTGATCAGGTATTTGCCTACTTGAGCGCAAACACCAATTTCAAAAAATACAACAACATCACAGCTGATCCGCTTGCATTGAGCACAAAGACGATTGAAGCCATTCAATCAACATCACCCCAAACGATCAAGGCCAATCACGTAAAAGAATACAAAAAATATTTCGATCGTTTTTCAATTGATTTTGGAAAGAATGCCCAGGATGCAAAACCCACTGATCAACGCATCCGGGAATTCGGCGCCACTGGAGACCCATCATTGCTTTCCCTTTATGTCCAGTACAGCAGGTACCTGTTGATCTCCAGTTCAAGACCCGGAACAATGCCTGCTAACCTGCAAGGCATATGGAATGATCTGCTCACGCCACCCTGGGGAAGCAAGTATACCACCAACATCAATACAGAAATGAACTACTGGCCCGCAGAGCCTTTGAATCTTTCTGACCTTCACGATCCCCTGTTCAACATGATAGAAGAAGTGGCCGAAAGGGGTTCGGTTACTGCAAAAGAATATTACAATGCACCAGGTTGGGTATTGCACCACAATACGGACCTCTGGCGGGGTACAGCTGCCATCAATGCTGCCAACCATGGCATCTGGGTTACAGGCGGTGCATGGCTGAGCCATCATTTTTGGGAACATTATCTCTTTACATCAGACAAGTCTTTTCTGCAAAAAAGGGGATACCCAGTCATGAAAGGTGCAGCTGCATTTTTCAAGCATTTTTTGGTTAAGGATCCCAAAACAGGATGGCTGATCAGTTCGCCTTCCAACTCACCTGAGCAGGGTGGATTGGTGGCAGGGCCATCTATGGATCATCAGATCATCCGATCGTTGTTCAAAGCAGTCATTAGTGCAGCAGACATCTTGAAGACAGACAAGGCTTTTGCAGATAGCCTTCGCATGATGCTTCCCCTGATTGCTCCTGATCAGATTGGCAAATATGGTCAGTTGCAAGAATGGATCCAGGACAAGGATGATCCCAACAACAAACACAGGCATGTTTCCCATTTGTGGGGAGTGTATCCAGGCACTGAAATTGTCTGGGGGAAGAATGAAAAATTCATGAATGCCGCCAACCAATCCCTCTTGTTTCGAGGTGATGCGGCAACGGGTTGGAGCCTTGGTTGGAAGATCAATTTATGGGCAAGGTTTCGGGATGGAGACCATGTATATACCTTGTTGAAGATGTTGTTAAGCCCTGCGGAAACAGGTGGTGCAGGCTCTTATATCAATTTATTTGATGCCCATCCTCCTTTTCAGATTGATGGAAATTTTGGTGGTGCTGCAGGCATAGGAGAGATGCTTGTGCAAAGCCATGATGATCAAATTGTTTTGCTGCCTGCCTTACCATCAATACTGCCAGAGGGCAGTGTTAGTGGTATCTGCGCAAGAGGAGGATTTGAATTAAAAATGGCTTGGAAAAATGGGAAACTCGATCATGTTGAACTGCTGTCAAAAGCAGGAAACGATTGTTCCCTTGAATACCAGGGAAAGTCGATCCGGTTAAAAACGGAGAAGGGGAAACGCTACCTGTTGGATGCTAATCTGATGAAAAAAAAATAAAATGAAAGTTTTGAAATGTATTTTTTTGGCCTTGATGATTTTCTCAGTAAACACGCTTTTTGCACAACAGGTATCCTCAGATAAAATGCAGGAAATTTTTGAGGAGATCAGGACCCCATATAAATATGGATTGGTCTTGACTCCCAAAAACGATTCCTTCAAAGTTGATTGCCCCACCATCTTCAAAAAAAAATCTACCTGGTACATGTCTTATATTGTTTTTGATGGCAAGGGCTATGAAACCTGGTTGGCCCAAAGCAAGGATCTTCTGCAATGGGAAACCATGGGCAGGTTGCTTTCTTTTCCGAAGGACAGTACTGCATGGAATGCCAGCCAATTGGCTGGATATTTTTCGTTGTACGATACACGTTGGGGCGGGGCTTACAAGCTGGGAAAACACCATGGTCGCAGCTGGATGAGTTATATCGGAGGAAAGAGTTCTGGCTACGAAGCAGGTGAGTTGTCCATCGGCATGGCGAGCACAAAAGGAGATCCCGGCAAGGCACATGAGTGGACCACCTATGCGGCTCCTGTACTAACTTCAAAAGATGCAGATGTGCGGTGGTGGGAGAATCGGAAGGAATTCAAGAGCACGGTTATTGTTGACAAACAAAAAAGCCTGGGCGCAAAATATGTGATGTATTACAATGCCAATGGGGATACTGCCAAAGACAATAAAAAGACGAGGTGGTATGAAAGAATTGGTATGGCAATTTCTGACGACATGCTGCAATGGCAACGTTTCAAAACGGAGCCGGTGGTCCATCACGAAGAGGGCATTACAGGAGATCCTTATTTACAGAAGATTGGAGATGTTTGGGTGATGTTTTATTTTGGTGCCTTCTGGAAAGATCGTCCCAAAGCCTTTGATCGGTTTGCTTGTTCTTACGACCTGGTCAATTGGACGGATTGGGAGGGGGAAAGCCTGATCGAACCATCTGAGCCATTTGATGCGCGCTATGCACACAAGCCCTGTGTAATAAAATACAAGGGTATTGTTTATCATTTTTACAATGCAGTGAACGAGAAAGACCAGCGGGGCATTGCAGTGGCCACTTCAAAGGAATTGGGAAAGAGCACAATGAATTTTCATACCTCAAAAAAATGAAAACAATTTTCCATTGTAGTAAAACCATCATGATGCGAGTGGTAAAAAAAATATTCTTCTTCATTCTGTTCACAGGACTCTTGCAAACAGTCAATGCGCAAAGAGAAGTAAAATTGCTACTGAAGGATTGGAAATTCAGCCAGACAGATACACAATCGGCACAGCTGAAAACATTCAATGATGGCAAGTGGCGTGTCTTGAGTATCCCACATGACTGGAGCATTGAAGGAAATTTTTCAAAGGACCATCCTTCAACCTTTAACCAGGGCGCATTGCCTACTGGCATCGGCTGGTACAGGAAACATTTTTTTCTGCCCGCACATGCTTCCAGTCAACATGTTCAACTCAATTTTGAAGGTGTTTTTCAACGGGCAGATGTTTGGGTCAATGGACATTTCCTGGGTCGGCACAACAATGGCTATGTTTCATTCAAATATGATATATCAAAATATTTAAACAAAGCGGACGAGAATGTCATTGCCGTTCGTGTAGACAACGCTGCGCAACCCAATTCCCGTTGGTACACAGGTTCTGGCATTTACAGAAAGGTTTGGCTTGACATTTCCAGCAAAACCTTCATTGACCCATGGGACCTTTTTGTTCAAGCCAAGGTTGAAAAAAACGGGAGTGCAGCAGTGGAAATGTCTGCCATGGTTTCAAATTTTTCAGACCCCAAAAAAGACCTGAAAGTTATCCATGAAATACACGATGCAAGTGGTAAGCTTATTGCAAAGGGAGAGCCTGTTGCACTTGTCCTCTTCAATGAAAAGACTCCTGTGAATGGAGTGTTGAAAATCGCCAACCCGGTTTTATGGTCGCCCGTATCACCTTATCTTTATCGATCAACAGTGAAGATTTTTGAAAAAGGAAAACTGGTAGATTCTATCCAAACAAAATTGGGCATCAGGTTTTTTTCATTTGATCCCAGCAATGGTTTTTCCTTGAATGGAAAACGTTTTTTGATTCAGGGCGTCTGCAATCACCATGATCTGGGAGCCATTGGTGCTGCTGTAAACAAGAGCGCAATCAAAAGGCAATTAACCCTTTTGAAGGATATGGGTTGCAATGCTATCAGGACGGCCCACAATCCACCTTCCGTTGAATTGCTTGACCTCTGTGACAGCATGGGTTTTTTGGTGATGGATGAAATCTATGATACCTGGGCAAAGAAAAAGAACAAGTTTGATCAGTCTGTGGATTTTAAATATGATCATCAGTTGGATGTACAAAACTGGATACGCAGAGACCGCAACCATGCATCCGTTTTCATGTGGAGCATAGGCAATGAAATTCGCGAGCAATTTGATTCTACAGGTTTGAGCTATACAAAAGCATTGACAGCATTGGTCAAAGCATTGGATAGCACAAGGCCCGTTACTTCAGCATTGACTGAGAACAATCCTTCCAAAAACTTTATTTATCAATCGGGAGCACTGGATGTGTTGGGATTCAATTACAAACTTGAGGCCTATTCCCAGCTTCCTTCTAGATTTCCTGGAAGCAGTTTTATTGCTGCTGAAACCGCTTCCGCACTTGCTACCCGTGGCCATTACGATTTCCCAGCTGATTCATTCAGGATTTGGCCCCCCGACAGCAAGTCAACCCAACACGGCAATCCTGATAACACGGTTTCTGCATTCGATAATGTGTATGCTTATTGGGGAAACAGACACGAGAAAAGTTGGCTGGCCGTGAAAAATAACCCGCACATGTCTGGAGCTTTTGTATGGAGTGGTTTTGATTTTTTAGGAGAACCGGTTCCTTACCGATGGCCATCAAGAAGTTCATATTATGGGATCATCGACTTGGCAGGCTTTCCCAAGGATGTCTATTACCTGTATCAATCTGAATGGACCTCAAAGCCAGTGTTGCATCTTTTTCCCCACTGGAACTGGAAAACAGGAGAAACCTTAGATGTTTGGGCCTATTTCAGCCAGGCTGATGAGGTGGAGCTGTTTTTAAATGGCAAGTCCGTTGGGATCAGCACCAAGAACGACAGCACCCTGCATGCCATGTGGAGGCTGGAATTTATTCCTGGCCAGTTGAAAGCTGTGTCAAGAAGGAATGGAAAGACTGTTTTGGAGACTTCCGTCCAAACCTCCGGGGATCCATACAGGATAATACTTCGGACTGCAAAGCCAACACTGAACAGTGGTGAAAATGAAATGGGATTTGTTGAGATTTCGGTGGTTGACGCCAATGGATTCACTGTTCAAACAGCTGACAATGCAATCAACCTATCTGTTCAAGGGGCTGGAAAACTGGCCGCAACCGATAATGGGAATCCTGTTGGGCTGGCCCCATTCAACGCATCGAACAAGCAATTATTCAATGGAAGACTGCTTGCCATCGTTAAAACCACTGGAGAAAAAGGACCCATCACCGTTGAAGTGACTTCTCCAGGGCTGAAAACGGCAAGCTTGATTATCAGGGCAAATTGACCGGATTGTGCAAACGATTGCATAACTGCTGTATTGTGTTTCAAGGATTATTTGTAACATTGGAATAACAGAGCAGGATAGATGTTGATACCATGTAATTAATTTTAGTTGACACAACCCTGCGATAGTAGCCAAATGAGAAAAATTATCTTGACAATTGCCATGCTGGTGCAGTTCGTTTATGCACAGAATACTGCTGTTTCCAAAGAGGAACAGTATGTAAAAAGCCTGGAATTGAGGGTTGCTAAAATTGTAACCCCGTTGGGTATTACAAAGAAAAAAAAGCTGGCCAAAGTTCAGCAGATCATCGTTTCTCAATACCAGGCACTCAATACAATTCACACAGCAAGAGACCTGAAAATCAAGGAATTTAAATTGGCCCATCCAAGATCTGCTGATGATGTGAAATTGTTTGTTGCTGATGTTGAATCAGCTGCTGGCAATGAAATTGCTGATATCCATTTTATATTTCTCCGTGATTTGGGACGTCACCTCTCTGCTACACAGGTGGATGCAGTGAAAGATGGAATGACCTATAATGTGGCCAACATCACCTACAAGGGATACCAAGACATGTTGCCATCATTGACTGATGACCAAAAAACCAAAATCTGGAACTGGCTGGTAGAGGCCAGGGAAATAGCCATGGATGCGGAGTCCAGTGAGAAAAAGCATTGGTGGTTTGGTAAATACAAAGGCCGCATCAACAATTATCTTTCTGCAGAAGGGTTTAACATGAAGAAAGAATCTGAGGCATGGCAAAAGCGCATCAAGTCAACTGCTCAGAACGACCCAACAAAAACCAATTAACAAATCAATCATTTTTATAAAACAAACAGCCATATGAATCATTTGTGTAAAACAAAACTTCTTTTATTCCTTTTGCTGGTCTTCTCCTGGGGAGTTGACGCAATGGCCCAAGAGAAAACCATCTCAGGTAAAGTAGTAGAGCAGCAAAACGGGAGACCTATCAGTGGGGTTACTGTCAAAGTAAAAAACAATACTGCTGCTGCTCTCACCGATGAGAATGGTGGATTTCAAATCAAAGTACCTTCTGCTGAATCTGTGATCACATTCTCCTATGTTGGCTACGGCATTGTTGAATTGAAAGCCGGCGCTGGCGCCAATCTTTCTGTTTCTTTGGTACAGGTCAATAATTCGATGGACGAAGTTGTGGTGGTAGGATATGGTACCAAAAAACGAGCCAATGTATTGGGCTCTGTGGCTACCATTAAATCTGAAGACATTGAAGACCTGCCAGTGGCCAATCTCGGAGCTGCTTTGATCAACAGGCTTCCTGGTGTTGGCGTAAACTTTGCCTCAGGAAAACCAGGTTCTCCCACATCCATCAACATCAGGAATGCTTCAACATTTGCAGGAGCTTCACTGGTTGGTGTAACCCGCGATCCTCTTTTTGTTATTGATGGAATCATTGTTACCCGTCAGGATTTCGATAACCTTGATGCGAGCCTGATCGATAACCTGACTTTCCTGAAGGATGCTGGTGCGGCCATTTATGGAGCTGCTGGTGCGAAAGGTGTGGTGTTGGTGACAACCAAGAGAGGAAAAGCTGGTAAAACAAAAATCAGTTATTCAGGATATTTTGGTAATTCAACACCAGCAGTTGCACCCAAGGTGATGAGCGCCTATGAACATGCTAAAATGTTGAACAATGGATATGAACTGAACAATGCGCCATTGGCCAACCGCTTTTCTCAGGAGGATCTGGATTTTCTGGCAACCAAGCCCTACAAGAGCTGGTATGATGAGTTATGGAATTCAGGCAATGTAACCCGCCATACCATCAACGTAAGTGGTGGAACTGAAAAAGTGACCTTCTTTGCAGGAGGAAACTATTACCAGGAAGATGGTAACTATGGTGGCATCAACCTCAAAAAATATGGTATCCGTTCGGGCATGAATGCCAAGGTTGCCAATGGACTTACTGCCAACATCAGCATGGGTACAGACTTCTCTGGCGATGAGCGCAGAACGTTAAAAGGTGCCAACGAAGAGACTGATGATCTTTCCCTACGTGCTCTTTTCCTTACACCTCAGTGGGTTCCCCTTACCATTAACGGGTTGCCTGTAAACTGGGCTGGTCCTAATCCTCCAGGTGCATTCAATCCAGTAGCGCTGGAAAATTCTGGAAACTACAAGTTCTCCAACTCTCAGGGCCTGAATGTTAATGCTTCATTGGAGTACAAACCCAATTTCATCAAGGGACTGACAGCTAGGGTTCAATATGGTAGCCTCAACAGAAATGCCAATGCAAAAGAGTATTTTCCAGCCTTTACCCTTTATAATTTTGTGAGGAGAGGGCAAAACCTTCAACTCTATTCTGAGACGCCAACGGCTTCCCCCACCTCTAGGGTGAGCAATTCTGATCAGCTCGGACAAAGCACAACTACTTCCAACAGCTATCAATTGATCAGCACTTTATCGTACGGATTAAAAGCCGGAAAACATGATTTTGATATCATGGCCGCTTTTGACCAATCAGAATCTGAGAGCCAGAATGTATTCTTTTATAAAAACGAACAGACCATTGCAGGAATTGATCAATTCTGGGCATTCAGCAATGCATCTTCTGTCATCAGGAATCCGGCGTATACCCAGGGTGTAAAACGCTCTTTCCTCAGCAGGATGAATTATTCATTTGACGGCAAGTACCTGCTCGAAGCCATAACCCGGTATGATGCTTCTTCCAATTTTGCGCCAGACAAGCGTTGGGGACTTTTCCCTTCAGTAGGTTTGGGATGGATCGTTAGCGAAGAAAACTTCTTCAGGAACAACATCAAATTCATCAACATGATGAAGATCAGGGCCAACCTTGGTGTTGTAGGTGAAGACAGGGTGAATGCAAGGCTTTGGGAGTCAAGGTTTACGCAGACAACTGGCGCACTGATTGGAACAGTTCCCACCAACGGACTGGATCCCAATATTTATCCAAACCCCAATATCTCGTGGGAAAAGGCACGAACAATCAATGTTGGTTTTGATCTTACAACCATGGGTAACAAACTTAATATTACTGTTGATCTCTGGAACCGCTATACATATGATGGATTTGATCGCCTGGATGCCGCAGCCGTACCTGCTACCTTTGGCGCCAATGCAGCTGTTGTTAACTATGGCAAGCAACTCAGCTGGGGATCTGAATTCTCCGTCGGTTACCGGGGAAGAATCAAAAAGGATTGGACCTTTAATGTTGATGCAAACTTTGGCTTCACCAACAGCATGTTGCTGCAGTCATATTATAATCCAAGTTTCCTCGGTACAGCAGGAACCAATGAATTGGGTATTCTTGTTGGCAGGGATCCAAGGAAATACAACAGCAGCAACTATGGGTATATTTCCAAGGGCATTCTCAGAACACAAAGTGATGTAGATGCATTGCTTGCAAAAAATCCTAACTACAGGATTGGCGGTGCCAAACCCCAGGTTGGTTTCCTGGACTTTGAAGATGTGAATGGCGATGGACAAATCAATGACAATGATATCACCACCATGTTTGAAAGGACAACACCGGTTGTCACCTACGGTATTTCACTTGGAGTGGCCTACAAATCTTTCAAGTTGAGCACCAACTTGAACCTTGCACTGGGTGGAAAGTATACGTATGACACTGAAGCAAGAAAAGTACCCACCACAACCCAAAATGCACCATCTTTCTGGGTTGACCACTGGACTCCAGAAAATCCGAATGCGAAGTTTCCAAGGGCAGATGCACCACTTGCCAGGGAGAACTCATCTTTCTGGGTGGTTAGTGGCGTACAGAGCAGGATCAACAACATGACCCTCTCATACAGTATTCCTTCAAAGGTAGCCACCAAGCTGAGGATTCCGGAAATGAAAGCATTCTTCACCGGTACCAATCTTTGGAGCATCTCAAACCCGCTCAAATACAAGGATCAGTATACCAGCAATTTTGCAAACTATCCAACATTAAGGACGATATCGTTAGGCATAAATGCAACCCTGTAATTTCTGTTTAACAATTAAACACATGAAAATGAAATCATATCAAACAGTTCTAAAAACCCTATTTTCTGTTGTTCTTGTAACAATGGTGATCAGTGGTTGTAAAAAAGATTTCTTCAATTTGGAAGATCAAAACGGTATAAATTCCGATATCTGGAATGATGTTGGTGCAGTTACCCAATTCATTGACAAGGGCTATGACCTGATGATGCCAGGATGGCCAACACCTGGAGGTATTCACAACAGCTCCGATGAATTGAACAATTCAAATGCGTCATTCCTGTATGGTCAGTTTACAGATAACAGTGTAACAGATATTGCTGCTTCCAACTCACTCACCGGTAACAGGTATTTTGATATCAGGAGATGCAATGTCGGTATTGATGGGATCAATGGCGGCAGTATGTCTGACGCAAACAAAAGAGTGAAAAAAGGAGAATTGTTTTTCTTCCGCGCCATGGTTTATTTTAACCTGGTCAGGTTGTATGGAGGTGTTCCCTTGGTATTGAATGCACAAGATCTTGTAAATGATGAATTGAACATTCCCAGATCAAAAACAAGTGTATGTATTGATCAAATTGCCAAAGACCTTGATTCTGCGGGGATGTTTCTTCCTGCAACATGGCCAACTTCACAAAGTGGTAGAATTACAAAGGGGGCTGCTTTTGCATTGAAAGGGAAAGCATTGATGTATTGGGCTAGTCCACAGTTTAACCCATCCAATGATGTGACCAGGTGGGAAAAAGCTTACACGGCATGCAAAGCAGCCTATGATACATGTGTAGCCAATGGAAATGTCCTTTATAGCAATTATGCCAATATTTTTGTAGACGAGTCAGCTGCCAACAGGGAAGTAATGCTCGTGCGCAAACATGATGCCATTTCAGTGAGCCCAGGAAGGGGTACCAACAATGAGTATGTAACAAGGCCAAGGTCCGAGACCACTGGTTTAGCTGGAGGTGGTTCCAATCAGCCCACATGGAACCTGGTGCAGGCATACACGATGCGCAATGGTCTTCCGATAACTGCTACAGGTTCAGGATACAATGCAAACCTGTTCTGGTTGAACAGGGATCCCCGCTTTGAGGCATCCATTGCCTATAATGGATCATCCTGGCCTTTGAGCAACAATGTTGCCAGAAAGCAATGGAATTATACGGGTGTGCTCGATGAAGCTGCCGGGCTTACCCAGACTGGATTCTATTGTAAAAAACTCTGTAATCCTGCGATCTCTGCTGTGCAAACCCAGTACAACAGCAACTCAGGCGGCGGAAGTGGAATGGATTGGATTGAAATGCGTTTTGCTGAAGTAATCATTAACCTTGCTGAATGTGCCAATGAAACAGGGCGCATGGTTGAAGCAAAAAATATGATCAGGTTGATTCGCCAGCGTGCTGGTATCGTTGTTGGTACACAGGATTTCGGACTCGGACTGGCTACAACTGTGGCCCAGATGCGTGACTTGGTCATGAACGAGCGCATGGTTGAATTTGCGATGGAAGGAAAGCGCGTATTTGATCTCAGAAGAACAAGGAGATTGCATTTGTTGTCAGGTACAACCAGGCAAGGTATCAGGTGGCTGCCTAGGTTACCATATGTGGCAGGGACAGGTACAGATCCAACCAGGATTTACCTTGACAGGATTTATCCTGCCGGATTCAAACCCAGGGATACAGCCAACCTGAACAATCCAGCGGTCTATGCTGCAATGTTTACACCATCCTTCGTAAACCTCGATGCAACCCAGCCAATCAGCATTCCAACAACGTATTACTTCTACCCATTGCCTAATTTTTTCAGGCAATCAAGTTTTGTGTTGGAGCAGACCATGGGATGGCCTGGTGGAACCTTTGACCCATTGCAGTAATTATTCAGTGATCAACCAATAAAAACGAAAACAATGATACGTTTCAAACATACAATTTTCACCCTTGCAACCGCAGCAATTTTTACATTGGGTTGCGAAAAGAAAGTGGCCCCCATTGACAACTTTGGGGTGTCAGTTAATTTCAACGCTGGCAATCCAAAAAACCTGACTGGCAGCATTGCAATCAATCCAAAAGACAGCATCATTCTTGATTTTACCATTGCTTCAAGTACAGAAGAAATGGCAGTCATTGAGATCCAGAAAAATGGTGCAAGGATTGATACGTTCAACGTTAGCGGGGCAAACAAAATGACCTTTTCCGGTATCAAACGATACATGTCAGACAGTATTGCAGGCGATTATACCTATCGGGTATTTGCCAGAAACAGGAGAGGCGTTTTCATTGGCGATGGCAATAAATCCATCAAGGTAACCATCAATCCTGATTTTCATTTTTGGTCATTCAAAACCATGGCTGTGCCAGATTCTGTTGCGAAAACAAATAAATCATTTTTTGTTTCAACAACTGGTGATGTCTTGAGCTTTGTACAGGGGGCTACCAATTCTGCACTCATTGATTTCGGCTATTTCTTTGATACCACGACTGTGGGCGCTCCCAAGCACACCATTTATGCCTTGGGTGCCAATAAGTTTGCTCCACATGTTCTTACTACCTGGACAAGGAATGCAACTGTGTTTAAAAAATCAACTTCACCTGCTTTCAGTGCATTGACTTCTGGCGGTTCACTAAGGACTGCAGGCCTTTCAAACCTTGCTACTGGGGCAACAACAACTGCCACTGCATTGGCTCCAGGAAATTTGGTGTACTTCAGAACTGCAGCAGGAAAATTTGGTTGCATCCAAATCAATTTCATCAATGATTTTGGTGCTATTCAATCCCAAAGCAATATCAGTATTGATGTAAAGGTTCAAAAATGATTGTTTTGACTTCAATGCTTTCTGCTGAACTTTGATTTTAATTTTAAAAAAGAGAAAGTTTCTGCTTTCTCTTTTTTATTTCCAATAAGTTAACTTGTATGAGTGTGCATAAAAATAATGGAATGAAAAAACTGAATCTTTTGTTGACTGTTTGCTTGATATCGGTAAATGTTTTTGCCCAATATCCAACGATTCCTTCAGATGTACAGCGGTCCTCAGATTCGCTGATGCGTGCAGCCATCAAACATTCTGATGCTGCCTGGGCATTGGCTTTGCCCATCATCAGGGAAGAAGCAAAGAAGGGGAAGCCTTATGTAGATTTTGCGTCCCGTCCTACAGATCTTCCGCAATCAACATTGCTTGCTTTTCCAGGCGCGGAAGGTGGAGGCATGTACAGTTTTGGTGGACGTGGTGGAAAAGTAATTGTTGTTACCAACTTGGACGATGATGGCCCTGGTAGTTTTCGCTGGGCCTGTGAGCAAGGTGGTGCGCGCATCATTGTTTTCAATGTTGCAGGTATCATCAGGTTGAAAACTCCATTGATCATCAGGGCACCGTATGTGACCATTGCGGGTCAATCAGCGCCCGGCGATGGCATTTGCGTTGCCGGCGAAAGTGTCTGGATCAATACCCATGATGTGGTGATCCGTTTCATGCGGTTCAGGAGAGGAGAAACATGGGTAGGAAGAAGGGATGATGCCATAGGCGGTAATCCCGTGGGCAATATCATGATTGACCATGTGTCTGCAAGCTGGGGCCTGGATGAAAACATGAGCATGTACCGGCACATGTACAATGACAGTACTGGAAAGGCAGCAGAGGATAAATTTCCAACAGTTAACATCACCATACAGAATTCCATTTTTGCTGAGGCATTGGATACCTGGAACCATTCTTTCGGAAGCACCCTGGGTGGAGAGAATTGTTCTTTCATCCGAAGCCTTTGGGCCAACAATGCAGGACGGAATCCTTCCATTGGGTGGAATGGTATTTTTAATTTCGCCAACAATGTGGTGTTCAACTGGGTTCACCGTTCTATTGATGGAGGTGATTATCGCGCGCAGTATAACATCATCAACAACTATTTTCAACCTGGCCCTGCAACGCCTAAAAACTCATCAGTGGGGCATCGTATTCTCAAGCCTGAAAGCGGCAGAAGCAAACTGAAATACCTTGTTTTTGGCAGGGCCTATGTGAATGGGAATGTCATGGAAGGATTTCCTGAGATCACCAAAGACAACTGGAACGGCGGTGTGCAGGTGGAAGATTTCCCCAATACAAACAAGTACACCGATGACATGAAATGGAACAGTCCACTGCCGATGGCGCCCATGACCATGTTATCTGCCGGTAATGCCAGGTCATATGTACTGTCCAATGCAGGAGCAATTTTGCCCAGGAGGGATCCTGTGGACAGCAGGATTGTAACGCAGGTGAGTACTGGAAAAATTACGTATCTTCCTAAAGTTACATTGCCAGAAACACAGTTCAAGCACAGGCGCTTGCCGATTGATTCATACAAGGTGGGTATCATTACGGAAGTTGCTCAGGTAGGGGGATATCCCGAATACAAAGGCCGGCCCCACGCTGATGCAGACCTGGATGGGCTGCCAGATGCCTGGGAGAGAAAAAATGGCCTGAATCCTGCGGATCCTACCGATGCCGTCAAGGACAGGGACAAGGATGGCTATTCGAATATTGAAGAGTACCTCAACAGTTTGGTGGATGTTACAACAGTTGCGCCAGTGCAACCTAAAAAGAAGTGATCGTTTATGCCAAGTTTGACCAAAAGCACAAAGCATCTGAATGGTCTCTGCCTCATGAGGTTGCAGACCATTGTGTTGTTGATCAGCATGGCCTCTTCATCAGTTGCACAAAAAAAAATACCACCCCCCAGTCCGGTTCAATTTCAAAATGGCAGTCTCAGGTATGCGCCGGACGCATTGGGAAACCGTGTTGTTGATTTCTCCTATGCTGGATATAAAGCGTCTGAAGTGGAGATCAGGTCTCCTCAAGTAAAGTTTCTACTCTCTCCAAGCAAGCAGGATGATGCAGCATGTATACAAGCTGCCGTTGATGCTGTTTCAAACCTGACATTGGATAAAAATGGTTTTCGTGGAACGGTACTCTTGCAGGCTGGAACCTATCACCTCAAGAAAAGCATTCGTATACATTCCTCTGGTGTGGTGTTGGCCGGAAGCAATGGAACAATCCTTGTTGGAGAAGGCATTGATAGGGAGCCACTGATCAACATCAAGGGCTTCAACAATAAACAGTCTGCCACTGAAACCATGATCATGGATGCTTATGTTGGCATTGGCGCAACCCAGTTTACTATCAAACAGACCGAAGGTTTTTCTGTGGGAGATGAAGTGACCATCAGGAGACCTTCTACACTGGCGTGGATCAAGTTATTGGGTGCGGATCATTTTGGTGGAGGGGTCACAGCCACTGGATGGAAACCAGGAGAACGCGATATTTTTTTTGAAAGAAAAATCACGGCCATTGATGGCAACAAAATTACCATTGATCATGCCTTAACGACAGCCATCGACAGCAGTTTTGGTGGAGCCTTTATCAGCAAATATGCATGGGAAGGACGCATCAGAAACAGTGGCGTTGAAAACCTCACACTGGTTTCATCTTATGCGTTATCCAATCCCAAAGATGAGGACCATTGCTGGAATGCCATCAACATGGAAAACATGGAAGATGGATGGGTGAGGCGCATCAACTTTAAACATTTTGCCGGTGCCGCAGTAGCGGTTCAATCTTCTGCAAGAAGAATAACAGTGGAAGATTGCATTTCCAAAGAACCTGTTGCTGAAATCGGTGGCCAACGCAGGTATTCATTCAGCACCGCGGGTCAGCAAACACTATTTCAACGTTGTTATGCAGAGAATGGGTACCATGACTTCTCTGTGGGCTTTTGTGCTCCAGGTCCGAATGCCTTTGTGCAATGCCATTCCAGCCTTCCTTATTCATTCAGCGGAACAATCGACAGCTGGGCCAGCGGGGTCTTGTTTGACAATGTAACTGTGGATGGAAATGCATTGAGGATGGGTGATCGTGGACAGGATGGAAATGGTGCAGGATGGTCGGCCGCCAACAGTGTTTTCTGGCAATGTGCTGCAGCCAGGATTGATTGTTATGCACCACCCGGGGCCAACAACCATGCGTTTGGCAACTGGGCACAATTTGCTGGCAATGGTTATTGGGAAAGCTCAAACGAGCACATCAATCCCAGAAGCCTTTTTTATGCACAACTCTCCATGCGCCTGGGCAAGGACATGTCCAGTCGTGCCATGTTGCTTTCCAAGGAATCTGAGGCCTCCAGCAGCCCATCTGTTGAAGCAGCAGCCATGCTTGCCCAGCAAGCCAGCAAAGCGCCATTACAGCTGATTGCGTGGATTGACTCCATCAAGCAAATGAAACCCCTGGTCTATGATCAAAGACAGGCCATCCAATTTGTATACAAACCTGTGAAAGAGCAGGAACAAGTGTCCTCAAAAATCCAGATCACCAACGGCTGGCTGAATGACAATGGTCAACTCATCATCGGTGGAAGGATGGAAGTGCCCTGGTGGAATGGCGGTATTTCTCCCCAAGACCTTGTTAAAGCAAAGCCGCACATCACACGATATGTTCCCGGGAGGTACGGAAAAGGGTTGACAGATCATTTGGAAGAGGTCGTTGCAGAAATGAAACAGTCCAATACAGCAGTGCTGGACCACAATTATGGATTGTGGTACGACCGCCGTCGCGATGACCATGAGCGCATCAGAAGAATGGATGGTGAGGTATGGCCTCCTTTTTATGAATTGCCTTTTGCAAGAACTGGTAAGGGATTGGCCTGGGATGGATTGAGCAAATATGATCTCACCCAATTCAACAAATGGTATTGGGATAGGCTTGCTCAGTTTGCAAATTTGGCCAATCAGCATTCTTTGCTCCTCATCCATCAAAACTATTTTCAACACAATATCATCGAAGCCGGTGCACATTATGCAGATTTTCCCTGGAGAACGGCCAACAACATCAACAACACGGGATTTCCAGAACCTGTGCCCTATGCCGGCGACAAAAGAATTTTCATGGACCAGCAGTTTTATGATGTTTCCAATGAAGCAAGAAAGCAATTGCATCTTTCCTACATCAACAAATGCCTGGACAATTTTAAACTCAACAGGAATGTCATCCAGTCCATCGGAGCTGAATACACGGGTCCCTTGCATTTTGTGAACTTCTGGATCGATGCCATTGATGCCTGGATAAAAAAGAATCGTTACAATCCACTGGTATCGTTGAGTACAACCAAAGATGTGCAAGATTCCGTTTTAAAAAATAGTCAACGCGCTGCCAATGTGGACATCATTGATATCCGCTACTGGCACTTTCAAGAGGATGGAAAAACCTATGCACCACAGGGCGGACAGCACCTCGCTCCGCGGCAACATGCCAGGTTGTTGAAACCTGTTCGTTCCTCTTTTGAGCAGGTATACCGTGCAGTAAACGAGTACCGCATGTCACATGACAAATCGGTTATCTACACTGCAGACGGCTATCCCCAATTCGGTTGGGCAGTATTGATAGCGGGTGGATCTTTACCTGTGCTTCCCAAAGAAACAGATACCAGTTTTTTGAAAGCGGTAGTCAGTACCATTCCAGTAAAAGGAAAGAAAATGCTGGAGGGTATCAAGGACCTCATCCTTTTTGCAGACGGGGAACATGAGCTGGAGCTGGATTTGACGGGTTTCAAATCTCCCTGCAACATTCAATCAATTGATCTGCGAACGGGCAACGCTGTCAGTATCGTCAATGGTATTCAAGGAGGAATAAAAAAACAATTCAAACCCACAACATGGCCTGCC
>JAIPBY010000020.1 GCA_021738605.1 Chitinophagaceae bacterium
AAAGCCGGATTGGCTGTTTTGTATGCTTCAATATCAAGGATGGTTACAGCCTTTCTTTTGTCTCCTGCAGCATAAGCATTCGCCAGTTCCTTGGTGGGAAGATTGATGCTCCATCCCTGACCATAAGGACTGGTTCCTGCCAGGTTGCGGACACCACACATTTGAACTGCCAGATTTCCCTGACCTCTTCCTGGATTAGACCAGTCGTAAAAAGGGCTGATGTTAGAGTACTGGATTTCAAACACTGACTCTGGTCCGTTTTCACCGGATTGCAGAAAAATATCACCAAAGTTTGTGACCAGCTGGAAAGGTCCATTGACAACATTCTCCAACATTGCAGCAGCGGCATCAAACTTGTTCTGATACAACAATACCTTGCCCAGCAAGGCTTGTGCAGCATATTTTGTAACCCTTCCTTTTTGTGTGTTGACTGCAGGCAATACCTTGATGGCGTTGTTCAAATCAAGTTCGATCTGCTTGTAGACATCCGCTTTGGGAGCCCTTGCGAATTTTCTTGAATCCGTTGCAGTAAGCCTCTTCTCAGCAAACAAGGGAACATCACCAAACATCCTGACCAACTCAAAATAATAATACGCCCTCAAGAAATAAACCTCTCCAAACAAGGCTTCTTTTCCTGTAAACTCCAACTTGGCCTTGTTTTCATGAAGATAGTTGGCCCTATTGATGCCTTCATAACAGGATTTCCAGGCTTCAGAAAAATAAAAATTATTGGAGTTGATTTGATAGTCATCAATCTGCTGAAGTCCAACCACGTCTGTTGCGTTTTCTCCGCCAGATACGGCATTGTCTGAAGCGACATCACCAATCACTGGGTTGGCATACAACCATTGCAAAGGTGAATAAACGCCAATGGCCATCTTATTGAAATCATCTGCTGTTTTCAGGTAATCATTTGCGGTAATCTGGTAATCCTCTTGAGGATCGTAAGCCACAAATTTTGTACAGGCCGCTCCGAACAAGAGCAGTGCTGTCATGGATATGATGTATTGTAAATTTTTCATGTTGTTCTTTTTTCTTTGATTAGAATTTAAGATCAAGTCCTATGGCAAAACTTCTTGCTTGCGGATATGCACCCCTGTCTATGCCCGTATCAAAAATCCCACCGGAAATCTCAGGATCAAATCCAGTGTATTTCGTAAAGGTGAAGGCATTTCTTGCCTGTGCATAAATGCGAAGCTTAGAAATATTGGCTCTGCGAAGGGCTGCAGATGAAAAATTATATCCCAACTGGAGGTTCTTTATTTTGATGAAAGAACCATCCTCTACATAGCGATCGGAAACCCTTGTATTGTTGTTGGCATCAATGAATGAATACCTTGGATTGTTGGATTCGTTGGTTGATCCGCTTCCGGTCCAACGCCCAAGAACACTCCTGAACTTATTGGTCATGGCCAGGTTCCTTTCGTAGGCACGGTACACTTCGTTGCCAACTGAGGCGTATACAAAAGAGTTGAAATCAAAACCCTTGTATTCCAAAGAAAGGTTCCACCCTATGGTGAATTCAGGGAATGGATTGCCAATGTCAGTCCTGTCATCGCCATCAATTTTACCATCACCATTGATATCTACAAAACGGATATCACCGGCCTGCGCACCAGGCTGTGAAGCATGTTTGGCAACATCTGCCTGGGTCTGGAACAAACCGTCGGTTTTGAATCCATAAAAATATCCAGGAGATTTGTCTTTTTCAAAACGAGTAACAGACTGATACGGTATGCCATAGCCTCCACCTGTGATCAAACCATTGTTGGTTTCAGTAACCAGGTTGGTGGCCGTGGTGAAAGTGACATTCGTTGAAATCCTAAAGTTCTTGGACAATTGGTCAGTGTATCCAAGGTTCATGTCAACACCACTTGTTCTGGTTGTACCGATATTGGCGGTTGGCAATGAAGCTGTACCCAAATAAAGGGACAATGTTGGGGTAAACAGCAAGCCGCTGATATCCTTGCGGAAATAGTCTCCGCTGAAAGAAAACTTGTTGTTGAAGAACCTGATGTCAAAACCAGCATTCAACTGTGCCTGCTCTTCCCATTTGAGGTCATCATTCTTGAAAGATGCAATGGTAGCACCAACAGATGTTGGTTCATTGCCAAAAGAATATCCAGCATTCTGACCAAGACCGTAAGCATACAACAAGGTTGAAATCCTTTGGTATTGTGGATTCACATTCTCATTTCCTGTAACACCATAGCTTCCCCTTATTTTGAGGTAATCAATGAAGCCAACCTTGAAGAAATCTTCCTGAGTAACTACCCAACCCAAAGAACCAGAGAAGAAGTTGGCGAATTTGTTGTTATCGCCAAAGGCAAAAGATCCATCCCTTCTCAAGGTTCCAGATACAAGGTATTTCTCATTGAAGTCGTAATCTACCCTACCGAAATAGGAAAGATTTCTTCTTTCGTATTGGTAAGAACCAAGGTCAATACCTGAAAGTGTTGCGATACCTGTTGCAGAGGAAATATCTGCAAAACTCCATGAGTTGAAAGGAACATCCTGCCTGGAACCATTCAATGAATTACCAGTTACACGTGCCATTGAAAAACCAGCTACGGTTTCAAAGTTGTGGCTTTGGCCAACTTTGAAATTGTAATTGGCGAAATTCTCAAAGGTATAATTGAAATAATTGGTCTTGTACTCATAGACATTGTTGTGAGACCCTGGCTTGGCCGTTCCATCAGCATTCATGGTAGAATTGATGTGGCTGGTTCCATAAAAGGAAAGTGGGGTGAAATTCTTTCCGGTAACATCGGTATTGGTATAACCAAAGCGGGAAGAGAGTTTCAGGTTTTTCAACAGATCATATTGCAGCTCCAGCTTACCGTATAGTTTGCTGGTATTATTCTTATTATATGTATCCTCCAACTGGGTAAGCGGATTGATGATCTCAGAAAGGATGTACTTGCTGGTGCTGTACTTCCCATAAGTATTGGGGACATTGTTCAAGACCGGCACAGTAGGATCAAAGTTCAGTGCATTGGAGATGACTGAATTGATGGCATTTTCAGGAACACCTGCACCTTTGATATTGGTATACGTAGTATTGGTGATGAACTTTAGTTTCGAACTGAGATCGAAGCTGAGGTTTGAAGTGGCGTTGATCCTGTTGAAATAGGACTTCTCACCGCCACCCACAATTCCTGCCTGGGAAAGGTATCCACCAGAAAGGAAATAGGCCATCTTATCGCTACCACCCCTTGCCGCAACGGTATGCGACTGAAGCGGAGCCTGCTTGAAGATCTGGTCTTGCCAGTTGGTGCCAGCACCCAAACCAGAAAGGTTAGGGAATACCAGTGAACCCCCAGAAGTAACACTTCCCTCGTTCACAATGGCAGCATATTCAGATGCGTTCAAAACACCAATCTGGTTCAATACTTCCTGCATCGCATAGTTTCCGCTGTAAGTAATTTCAGTTTTTTGGTTCTTGCGGCCCGTCTTTGTGGTCACTACGATTACACCATTTCCTCCCTTCACTCCATAAATGGCAGTTGTAGCGGCATCCTTGAGTACGTTGACAGACTCAATATCAGCAGGGTTGATGGCATTGAAATCATCCAGTGTCTGGATGGCTCCGTCAACCACAACAACCGGATCTGTTCCTGTATAGGAAGGTATACCCCTTACCAAAACTGTTGGCTTGGCGCCGGGTGAGCCGTTGGAAACCACGGTAACACCAGAAGCCCGACCTTGCAGTGCATCTTCAGCACGAACAGGTTTCAACTTCTCAATATCTGAGCCTTTTACAGTGGATACGGCACCAGAAACTTTGGTAACCTTCTGTACACCATATCCTACAACAACCACTTCATCAAGTTTGGAGGAAGATGGTTCAAGGGCAATGTTCATCATACCCAAGGCAATCGATACTTCTTTGGTTTCAAACCCAACAGAAGAAACAACAATTGTTTTGGCGGACGATGGAACCGTTAAGGAGAACATTCCCATTTCATTGGTGGAAGTTCCAGTATTTGTGCCTTTTACCAGAATAGTTGCCTTGGATACAGGTAGCCCAGCAGGGTCGACCACCTTACCAGCAGCAGTTTTGTCTTGGGACAATGATGTCAATCCCAGCATGATGAGAAATGAAAGAAGTGCAAACTTCTTTAGAGCCTTTTCCATACGCAAGTTTTTGTTTTTAAATGATTATCCCTTCGTTAAAGGGACAATAAAGGTATAATTTATTGAGCCATTGAGTATTTTTGTAGTACTACACAACTACATCAACAATTTGTAAATCTTTGATTTTCAATAAATAAAAAATACATCAACAATACATCAAAACAATTTCGGCATTTAATTTGTTTAAGAATATTATTTAAATTGAGCGGTAAATTGTTAAACAAACTTCAGATTAACGCAATCAGTATATAACATGAAAATTCTTCGAATCGCTGTTTGCCTGTTTTTACTCTCCCATCAAACCAAAGGGCAAAATACCATCGGCATACCCCAAATTATCAATTTTAACAAGAACGACTTCAAGGCGGGCACCCAAACTTGGGACATTGATCAGGACAGCAGAGGAAGGATGTATTTTGCCAACAATGAAGGGCTGCTCACCTACGATGGAACTTTCTGGAAACTTCACCCCCTCCCAAACAAAACCATCATGCGTTCCATTGCCATTGATGGAAAAGGAGTCATATATGCCGGCGGTCAGGGGGAAATGGGATATTTCGTGCCTAACGAGCGGGGTTTCTTAAAATATGTTTCGCTCACGCCCCTATTACCCGCCAAGGAAAGGTCTTTCGCCGATGTCTGGGACATAGAAATCATAGGCGAATCTGTTTTCTTTAGAGCATCAGACAGGATGATCATGGAGTTGAGAAACAAAGCCATATCCCTTCACCCCCCAATCAGTGGATGGCAGTTCATGAAAAAAATGGGAAACAATCTGTATGCCCAGGACCAGAAGAACGGACTATACGTTTACAGTAACAATAGTTGGCGCCCTGCCATCAACAATCAACTGCTCGCCGGCTCCACCATCTCAGGAATGATACAGACCAGCAAAGAAAGCAGCCTCATCCTTACCTATGACAGAAAATCCCTGACAATCAGGAGGGATACCATTTCCTACAACAGTGGATTTAAGCTGCCGGCAACAGACATCAATTTCTTCAAGGTTACAGAAATAAACAAAGGAGAATTTGTTGCTGCCACTACCGCGGAGGGTTGTCTTATCATGAAAAATGACGGGAAGTTTGTTCAAAAGATATCAAGAAAGGAGGGGCTTCAGAACAACAATGTCATCAGTGTATTCCTTGACAAGGATAAAAACCTCTGGGCAGGACTGAACAATGGAATCAGTTTCATTGCATACAACTCAGCCATAAAATACATCACACCCAACAAAGAAAATGAGGCTGCAGGATTCTCCGCCAAAATTTTCAACAATAAGCTTTTTATCGGTTCTTCGGATGGATGTTACTCGGCAGAACTATTACCCCAAAACAAAGACCTGAGCTTTCTCAGGTCAAATTTCAGCCTGGTAGGCAATAGTTCCGGCCAGGTGTGGCGCCTGGAGGAAGTAAACCAGCATCTTCTGATGGGGCACAACAATGGATGTTTCGACATTATTGGCAACCAGGCAAAACTGATCAGCAGGGATGCGGGATGGACCTTTCTTCCCACCAGTCCAGTTCCGCCTGCACAAAACATCCTGACAGGAACCTATTCCGGACTGAAAATGTTGACATTCAACAATGGCCAGTTCAGTGACAAAGGCAACATGGAGGGACTGTATGAATCATTGCGCTTCCTCACAACAGATAGCGAAGGAAATACATGGGCCTCACATCCTTACAGGGGAATCTACAAGATTAGCATCAGTGCAGATGGGAAGAAATACAATACTAGGCTATTTACAGAAAAAGATGGACTACCCTCCAAACTGGACAACCATGTGTTCAAAATAAAAAACAGGGTGATTTTTGGAACCAGTGCAGGGGCATATGAATTTGATGCACAAAACAACCGCTTCATTCCCTCTATCTTTCTTCAACCGGTACTTGGCAACACAGAGGTACGGTACATGAACGAAGATGGACAGGGCAATATCTGGTTCTGCAGCGGAAAAAAAATAGGGATGGTAGATTTTGGAGTAGGAAACCCCAAGCCCATCTATTTTTCAGAAATCACTGGTCAAATTCTTTCTGGATTTGAGAACATCTATGCATTCGACAAGTCCAACATTTTCATTGGATCAGAAAAAGGGGTCATCCACCTCAACTACGAAAAATACAAATCCAACAAACCTACATTGAACATGATGCTTGGCAATGTAAGGGCCATTGGAAAAACTGACAGCACCATTTTTGGAGGGTATTTCAATGATGGTTCCGTAAAAGAAACAACGAACAAAATCATTCCGTCTGTAGGCTTGGCAAGCAACTTCGATGCCTTCCATTTTGAATACAGCTCCCCAGGTTTTGGCATCCAAAAAAACATTGAGTACAGCTACAGGCTGGAGGGATACGAAAAGAATTGGAGCGGTTGGAGCAACAAAACTGAAAAAGATTATACCAATCTCCCAGCGGGGAGCTATGTATTCCATGTAAAGGCGCATGACAACCTGGGCAATGAATCCGAGGAAATCAACTACAACTTTAAAATACAATCACCCTGGTACAAAAGCATTTGGGCTTACCTATTTTACCTCGTCATCATTGCGTTCGGGATACGAAAATACAGTGCCTGGCAAAAGAAAAAACTACTGAGGCAGAAGTCAATTTATGAAAAGAAACAACGCCAGATGAGCATTGAACACCAGCTGGCAATCGAACAAAATGAAAAGGAAATCATTCGACTGAAAAATGAAAAATTGGAGGCTGAAATCATGTTGAAAACCAAAGAGCTTGCGGATACTTCCATGCAGCTGGTGGAAAGAAGTGACGCACTTTCGAAAGTAAAAGATGAGCTACAGAAACTCTATAAAAATACCAACGAAAACCATGACATCAAAAAAACCATTCACCTGCTGAATGATATCGAAAAGAACAGTGCGAGTTGGGAAAAATTTGCTGTACACTTTGATGAGATCAACAATAATTTCCTCAAAAACCTCAAGTCACATTTTCCCAAACTGACCAATACAGACCTCAAGGTTTGTGCTTACCTGCAACTCAATCTTGCATCCAAAGAAATTGCACAGTTAATGAACATCACGGTGAGAGGTGTTGAAATCAGCCGGTACCGGCTCCGGAAAAAACTGGGATTGAACACAGAGCAATCCATTGCAGAATTCCTCGATCGATACAAAGAAGACAAAACCTGATCAACGATTGCAGGGGCCCACATTATTTTTTCTCTGCTTCTGGCTCCAGCTTGTGCTCTACCTCAATGGCCTTCATGGTAGCCACGGCCCAATCAGCCAGGATAAGTTTTTCTTCCTCTGAAAGTTTGGCATCGCGGTGAACAATGGTATAACTGGATAAAGGCATTTCACCTTCCTTCACCATTTCATTAACCTCTTCCATTTTATGGCGGGCTTTCTTTGGCTTGTAGGTCATGAATGCATCGAAATTCAACTCAGACTTTCCCTCTTTCACATGATCAGCCAACCACCAACCTACCGGTTGAATGGAAGCATACCAGGGATATTTTGTGTTGTTGGAATGACAATCATTGCAAGAGCGCTCAAGGATTTTTTGAACATTATCCGGAGTAGCATAATGTGTTGCGATATTGTTAGCAGATGGAGTAGCAGCGATGTTCTTTTCAGGACGAATGAATTGAATGATCAAGATAATTACGGCAAAAGCGATAAGTATTTTTTTTAGCATGGGATAAAATTTAAACAATGTACATATTTAATGAAACAAAACTGCTGCCTTGACCAATGATTCTGGTTTTCCTACATCGAGGATAATATCACCACTGTGGTCATAACCAACTACCAGTGAATTGGCCGCCAGTTGCAAATAAACATCCGTAATGGAGAAGGTTCCAGAAGAGGGCATAAGCCCAAAAATGGCAGGATCAATCACATGAATTCCAGAAAAAGAACGGGGCTGAACATTATCCTCTTCCCCAGCAGACCATTTTGTCTCTCCTGTAAGGTTGTTTCTCCATCCCACCAGTCGCATCTCGTCATCAAAAAGAAACTGCCTGGAACTTTCCCGCTTGGTTACAGCCAGCGTTGCCAATGGGTTGATCTTGTTGTGAAAATCAATCATCCCAACAAGATCGAGATTGGTCAACATGTCTACATTCATGACCACAAAGGGTGATGAAACATCCCTGAAATGGCTAGCTGCAAATGCAAGCCCACCGCCAGTTTCATAAGGACCCTCAGCTTCATGCGAAACAGCAATATGGATATCGGTACCCTCGTACCGCTTCAAAAAATCAATGACCTGGTCAGCAAAATGGTGGACATTGACAACAATCTGTTGAATGCCAAAACTGTTGAGATAGGCTATGTTTCGCTCAAGCAGGGTTTTATCATTAACGACAGCCAATGCTTTGGGATGATGTTCTGTAAAGGGTTTCAACCTTGTTCCCAGACCTGCTGCAAAGAGCATTGCTTTAATGGGCTGCATATTCATTTTGTTGGTGGCGCATGTATTGCACTAATAAGGATCATTCTTCCATTGTTTAGCTTCTTGCTCAACATGACTTACAACAGTCTTGACCTTGTATTTTTCTTTGAGGTGTGCAGCAAGGCGGTCTGCAGCAAATACGCTCCTGTGCTGTCCGCCGGTGCAGCCAAAACTGATGGTCAATCCTTCAAAATCCCGCTTCAGGTAGTCTTCTACGGATATATCAATCATCCCAAAAACATGTTGCAAAAAAGTAGGCATGTTGGTCTTGTGCAACAGGAATTCCTGAACAGGCTTGTCCCTTCCGGTCAGGGTCTTGTACTCATCGATTCTTCCGGGATTCAAAATGCCACGGCAATCAAAAACATATCCTCCACCATTGCCAAACTGATCTGCAGGAATGCCTTTTTTATAGGAGAAACTGTTGATGTGCACGGTCAACTTGGAGGCTTCGCTGGCGGTAACTGGCTCAAACCTTGCCATGATATCATCAGCAACAATGGCCTCCAGTACTTTCTGCAGGGCGGGAAGCCTGATGGGGAAATTTTTGTTTTCAAGGAACCATTTCAGGTTCTTCAAAGCAAAAGGAATGCTGGCAATGAAATGGGGCTTGCGCTCAAACAATCCACGAAAACCATATGCACCAAGGGTTTGGAGCATTCTTATCAAAACGAATCCATCATAATTATTGAGGAATTCTTTCTTGTTCAATTTTCCATTCAGGCAAGCATTGGCCTGGTCAAAATAATATCCTACCAATTCATCCCTCCAGTCATAGGGCATCTGCGCCCTTGCCTGCCAAAGCAATGAAGCAATATCGTATTGCAGTGCGCCTTGCATGCCACCTTGATAATCGATGAAATAGGCCTCGCCATCGCGGACCATCACATTGCGGCTCTGGCAATCCCTGTGCATGAAATACTGGTGTTCCTCTTGCATGAGGTAACTGCTCAGCATGTCAAAATCATTCAGCAGCAGGTTTTTATCGTAGGGAAGATCGAGTGCCCGAACAAAATAATAGAGGAAATAAAGCAGGTCAGAGTAGATGGCTTGCTTGTCAAAAGACCTTGTTGCGATGCAATTGCTGTAATCAAGATCGTCTCCACCTTCAATCTGCAACTTGGCCAAAGAACTACATGTTTTCTTGAAAAGGTTCAGCACGTTTTCAGAAAATCCTTCTTTGGTGATATGGTCAAAAAGGGAAACATCCCCGAGGTCTGACTGCACATAAAACTGCATCGCATCATCCGTGTAGATAATGTCAGGCACATTCAATCCCTTTCCTGCAAAATGCTGTGTAAACTCCACAAAAGCATTGTTCTCCGGAGCATTGGAAGGATTATAGGTTAGGATATAGCTCTGGTCGTCGTGTTTGAAACGAAAGTATTGTCTGTTGCTTCCGGCCTGGCGAAGCGACTCCAACACAATGTCATGGTTGGGCTGCCATTTTCTGAGTGAGTCCAATATGTGCTGAAACGCTTCCTGCATAAGGCAACAAAGGTATCTTTTATTCTGAAATGAAAAAAAGGAGAGCCTTATCTTTGTATTATGCTAAAAAAGGGGATGGATGAATTGCAACGCTTGAGCACCGAGGAGTTTCATGCCTCCCAGAAATCACCCATCGTGGTGGTCCTTGAGAACGTGAGGAGCATGCACAATGTGGGCAGCGTTTTCAGAACGGCTGATGCTTTCAGGGTTGAAAAAATATGCCTCTGCGGCTATACCCCCAGGCCTCCTCACCGAGACATCAACAAGACTGCACTGGGGGCAACCGAAACCGTTGAATGGACCGGCCATGAGGATGGATTGTCGGCCATTGCCCAATTGAAGGAACAGGGCTACTCCGTGTATGCGGTAGAACAGGTGCACAACAGCATCTCTTTGGAAAGTTTCGGCTATCAATTGGGAGAAAAAATTGCAGTTGTTTTTGGGAATGAGGCAGAAGGGGTTAGCGAAGAATTGATAGCCGCTGCTGATGGGTGCATCGAGATTCCACAATTTGGCAGCAAACACTCATTCAACATCAGCGTAGCTGCTGGCATTGTTTTATGGGAGCTGTTCAAAAGCCAGGCCACAATTAAAGATAAAGTTGACACAACACCTTGAGGGAAGTTTAAACAATGGCCATGAAAAAAATCAACAAATACCTGTCGCTGATCAAATTCTCCCATACTATTTTTGCCATGCCCTTTGCATTGGTTGGGTTTTTCATGGGCGTGTTTTTTCTGGGCCAAAAAGAAGAAACAGGCAAAAAAAGTGGGGAGCTTGTAGCTGATTATTTTTCATCCCATGTTGGCGTTTTTGTATTTGTTATCCTTTGCATGGTATTTGCAAGAAGCGCTGCCATGGCCTTTAACAGGTACCTCGACAGGGAGTTTGATGCCAAGAATCCCCGCACAGCCATCCGTGAAATCCCCAGAGGCCTGATCAGCCCGGCCAGCGCTCTCCGCTTTACCATCCTCAATTCACTGCTCTTCATGGGATCAGCCCTCATGATCAATTCCATTTGTTTTCTGCTCTCCCCTGTTGCACTGCTGGTCATCCTGGGTTACAGTTATACAAAGCGGTTTACAGCCCTTTGCCATATCGTTTTGGGCATTGGACTTTCCCTCGCTCCTACTGGAGCCTTCATCGCGGTAACACAGACCATAGACACTTCAATAGTATTTCTTTCACTGGCGGTAATCGGTTGGGTCAGTGGATTCGACATCATCTATTCCCTGCAAGATGAAGCCTTTGATAGCACTGAAGGACTGTCATCCATTCCAGCCAAACTAGGCAGAAAAAATGCTTTATTTATTTCACGCTTGTTGCATGCAACTACCATCCTGCTCATTTTCAGCAGTGGCTTATCATTTGGACTGCATTGGATTTTTGCGACAGGCGCTGCACTGTTTTCAGGTCTGCTGGTCTACCAGCAAAGCATTGTCAAGGTGGATGACCTGAGCAGGGTAAACATTGCTTTCATGACAGCCAATGGTATTGCCAGCATTGTTTTTGCACTCTTCACCATTGCAGACCTCATCTTTTTAAACTAGCCCATGGCAAGAATCATCGCATTGGATTATGGCAACAAAAGAACCGGCATTGCGGTGACCGATCCTTTGAAGATCATTGCTACTGGATTGACAACCGTTGACACGCAACAGCTTTTTGAATTTTTAAAAGCCTATGTGGCCAAGGAACCTGTAGAAAGAATCCTGATAGGCGAACCTTACCAATTGGATGGAACGCCCACCCACTCTACGGAAGGAGCCAGGCATTGTATCAGGCGATTAAAGAACAGCTTCCCCGAAATTCCTATTGAAACCGTTGACGAGAGCCATTCTTCCAAGATGGCATCAAGGGCGATGGTAGAAATGGGCATGAAGAAAAAAGACCGCCAGAAAAAAGGAATGATTGATGAGATTGCGGCCTGCCTGTTGTTGCAGGAGTACCTTGAAAGAAGCGAAAGCTAGCGACTAATTATTTTTTTGGAAGGATCATCTTATACCCTGACTTCACCCTTCCGGCTGTGATGTCATCCAATTTTTTCTTGAGCAATTTTTTCCTGATCAAGGAGATCCTGTCGATGAAAAGCTTTCCATCGATATGATCGTATTCATGCAGGATGACGCGTGCGTTGAGTCCCTTGAATGTTTCTGTTTTTTGAACGAAATTTTCGTCACAGTACTGGATGGTAACTGTGCTTTCGCGGCTGACTTCTTCCCTGAACCCTGGCAAACTCAAACAGCCTTCATCGCAAGACCATGGCGTGCCATCAAGGGCTGTAATATGGGCATTGATGAAGATGGCTTTTCGGCCTGTTTCACCCTCGAACTGTTTGCGTTCTTCTTCATCACTGTTGTTGTATACCTGCTCGGTATCGAAAACAAACAAGCGAATTGGTCTGTTGACCTGGGGCGCTGCCAAGCCCATACCATGCGCATTGTACATGGTTTCCCACATGTCATCCAGCAGTTTTTTCAGTTCAGGATAATCAGGTGTGATGTCAGTGCAGAGCTGACGCAGTACAGGATGCCCGTATGCTACAATGGGGAGAATCATGCTGCAAATATAATAAAGTACTAGCCGTTATAGAGCAGGTCATAATACTCTGCTGCCATCCTGTTGGAATCGAACTTGAACCGAACATCCTTCATGCCGTTTTGTACAATCTGGCGCCAGGTATGCGGTGCTTCATAGTACAAGGGCAAAACCTCCTCTTTCAGAATCCTGTACAATTCATCCAGGTCGTATTGGTCCTGGTCTTGGACATGCATGTTTTCGTAGTCCTGGGGAGGTACTACAAAACCATTGTTCCCATGGTTGACAAATTCCACAATCCATCCATCATTGGTGGATACGTTGACAGCTCCATTCATGGCAGCCGTCATGCCGCTTGTGCCTGATGCTTCACGCGGTACGCGGGGATTGTTCAGCCAAACGTCTGAAGCCTGCTTGAGTCGCTTGCTGAGGCCCAATTCATAGCCTGTACAAACAGCCATGTTATGGTAGGCCTTGCTCACATGAACAAGGTGATTGAACTCTGTGATAGCCGGATAGTCAACCGGATAAGGCTTTCCAGCCCAGATGATCTGAACGGGATATTTTGAATTGTTCAGCAGTTCCTCAAATCTTTCCCTGTCGCGGGTAAGCAGATCGGCGCGCTTGTAGCCGGCAAAACGGCGGGCCCACACAATGGTAAACACATCAGGATCCATCAGTTTTCCTGTCTGGTCGGCCACCAAATCAAAGGCTCTTTTCTTGAGGTATCTTTTCCTGTCAATGAAGCGCTCATCATTTTGCTCGTCCATGGAAAAATACAATTGCTTGTCTGCCCAATACCGCCAGTTTTGAGAATTGGTGATGTGGATGATTGGACAAACCCCTTCATGCTTGTTCCACATTTTCCGGCTCACATGACCATGCAATTCTGAAACGGCATTGGAAAGGCGGGCAAAGCGCAAAGCTACCAACGAGTGGTTGAATTGATCATCCTCCAGGCCAGTGATTTGCCTGACCTTTTCAAGGGGCATACCACAGAAATAGGACATTTTGTTGCAGAGGTAAATATCATGCTTTTCATTGCCAGCTTCTTCAGGCGTATGGGTGGTGAAAACCAACTGCTTTTTCAATGCAGCCAGGTTTCCTCCATTTTTATTGAGAAGGTAAAATGCTGCAGAGATGGCATGTGCCTCATTGAGGTGATACACATCGGGCTTGAATCCCAACTCATCTACCAGTTTGGCTCCACCAACACCCAGCAAAATAAACTGGGCAACCTTGGTGGCCACATTGGCATCATAAAGCCTGTGGGTAATGGTTTGAGAGACATAATCATTTTCCGGACAATCGGTACTCAACAAGAAAAGTGGCGCCGATTTGAATGTTTCAGGATTCAGGTAAAGCACTTTCACCCAAACAGGTGCATCATGGATCATGATTTGAAACTTGATGCCGGTATCTTCCAGGAAATTATAGATTTTCTCGTTCCACTGCACTTGTAAGGTCTGGTCTTGGTTACGGGCCTGATCGTAGTACCCGTATTTCCATAGGATACCAATTCCAATGAGGTTTTGGCGCAATTCATAGGCACTTCTCAGGTGAGACCCGGAAAGGAATCCCAGTCCGCCACTGTATATTTTCAAAGGCTGGTGGATGGCAAACTCCATAGAGAAATAGGCCGCCTTTTTTTCGTATCGAGAATCTATTGAATAGGGTAATTTGTAATGCTTGAAATTTGACATGCCTGAGCTGATTAATGAGCCCGCAAGATACCCCGTTTTTTTGGAATGAAAAAAGTAATATGTATTTTATACACAATTCTTCTGAATTCCATATTTATACCAGGATTATTCTCATGAATAATTGATTATCAAAAATTTACCGAAAGATTTGCAAAAGATTTAGGATGTACTTAAATTGGCTTCAATTCATGCATATGCAAAGATTAACAATCTGTGCGCTTCTCCTTGTCCTAATGGCCTCCTGCGGCAAAAAGACCAAAGATATCAACACAGATGAGGGTATTGAGGCTATCGATTTCATAGAATCTTTCCCCCTTCGGGAACTTCCCATCATCTACCAACAGAAAGATTTAAAAAAAAATGAATCTGATAGTTTTTTCATAAATAACAAGGTTGTTGCAATATTCCTGCCAGACAGTATTTTCAAGCCTGCATTCCCAAAAACAAAAGATGTTCGTTTTTACAGGAAAGGAAGGTACAAGGCCGAGGAATCTGGGGAAACCTATCTTTTCCTATCTGCAGAAAAGAAGGACAAAAAGAACATTTACCTGATTTGTTTTGATGCCAACAATGTATTCAAGGCCGCCATGCCCTTGGTTGAAAAAAACAACAACCCTGCGGTGTCGACAGAAGGAGGCATCGATAAAAGGCTTACTGTAATCAAAACCAGGAATACTCAATCAAGGGATGGAAAAGCATATTACAACAAGAGTGCCTATGTGTACAATACAGAGGGCCTATTCACACTTATCCTTACAGAAAGCAATGAGCCGGTTGAAGAAAAAACGGTGTACAATCCCATTGATACCTTGTCAAGAAAGGACCCCTTGAGCGGCGATTATAAACAAGACAAGAAAAATTTTGTTTCGATCCGCGATGGTGGCAAGGCCGGGAAACTCTTGTTTTTCATTAATATTGAAAAACCGGGCAATGGCTGCGATGGAAGTTTAAGGGGAGATATTGTTCAAGTCAAACCCCGGGTATACCACTATAACAAAGCTGATGACCACTGCCTATTGGAGTTCAGCTTTAATGGAAAGTCTGTGCAGGTCAGGGAATTGGAAGCTTGTGGCAATCACCGTGGTGTCAGGTGTTCTTTTGATGGACGGTTCAGGAAATAATGCATCAACTGAAAACCTTAATTTGTTTCTCCAATGGGCAATGACATATGGGGAATTAATCCAAGATGACGCCTTCTAAAATGTCTTCCAGGTTCTCTCTTCTGCGGATCAATTTCATTTCACCGTTTGACACCAATACTTCTGCCGGGCGACAACGGGAATTGAAGCGTGAACTCATCTCAAAACCATAAGCCCCGGCATTGTTGAAAAGAATAATATCATTGGGGCGCACTTCATTGAGTTCCCTGTCCCAGGCAAAGGTGTCTGTTTCACAGATATTGCCAACAATATTATAGGTTTGGCTTGCTCCTTCTGGGTTTGAGAGGTTGGAAATCTTGTGGTAGGCATCGTAGAACATCGGGCGAATGAGGTGATTGAAACCACTGTTTACGCCTACAAAAGTCCTTGAGGGCCCTTGCTTGATGATATTGGCCCGAACCAGAAAATAGCCAGACTGGCTGACAAGGAATTTCCCGGGTTCAAACCAAACCTGAAATTTCTTGCCCGTTGATTCTTGAAAGGATTCAAAGGCATCTGCCAGTTTTTCTCCCAATGCTTCCATATCTGTTCCCACCTCATCAGGCTTGTAAGGAACCTTGAACCCCCCACCCAAATCAATGATGGTCAGGTCAGGGAAATACTGTGTTGTTTCAAGCACCAGTTCCAACCCTGTCACAAATACCTCCAGGTCCTTGATTTCACTGCCGGTATGGATGTGCAGGCCTTTTACCGACACCTCGGTGCGCTCCATCACATCCCTTATCTGCTGGATCTGTTCAATGGAAATACCAAACTTGGAATCGACATGCCCGGTAGAAATTTTGATATTTCCTCCCGCCATGATGTGCGGATTCAAGCGGATGATGACCGGATAGCTGCTACCAAAATGATTTCCAAATTCCTCCAGCAGGGAAAGGTTGTCTATGTTGATGTTTACATTCAAAGCTGTTGCCTCCAGGTATTCATCAAAGGCCACGCTGTTGGGGGTGAAGATGATGCGGTCTGCTGTAAAGCCAGCCTTCAATGCCAGCTGCACTTCGTTGATGCTCACGCAATCAATACCAGCACCCTGTTGCTCAAGGATTTTGAGGATATTGACATTGGTCAGGGCCTTGCAGGCATAGAATATTTTGACATCCGATCTGCGAAACGCTTGCTTCAGGGATGCATATTGAAATTTGATTTGCGCCTCGTCATACACGTAAAGCGGGGTACCGAATTCGGTTGCAGCGGCGAGGAGGGTTTGGGGAGAGAGCATGTTAGTCGGGAAGATTAAATGATGTGTCTTCTTCAGGCAATGAGGAAGATGATTCATTATCTGTGACAGTGGTTTCTGCAGTTGTTTCAGCCGTTGCATCGGTCTCAAAATGTTCTGCATTGACCAATGTTGGCGTCACGATTTGCTCAGCCAATACTTCACTGATTTTGGGAAGTTCTTCAGAAGAATTGATGCCGAAATAGTCCATGAAATGGCGAGAGGTTGCATAAATCAAGGGCTTGCCAACCATGTTTTCGTTGCGCCCGGAGATGACAATCAACTCCTTTTCAAGGAGTTTCTGAATAGAATAATCACAGTTCACACCACGGATGGCTTCAATTTCTGACTTAGTAATGGGCTGCTTGTAGGCAATGATGGCCAATGTTTCCAGGGCAGCTGTAGACAGGCGCTTGAGGAATTTATCTCCATTGAGTTGTGCAATGGTCTGGTGGTATTCCCTTTTTGTCAGGAACTGCCATCCTCCGCCACTTTCCCTCAACTCAAAGGGAAAGAACTCAGAATTGTACTTTTCTTTGACTCCTTCAATAGAGGTTTCCACCTGATCAATCACAACCTTGTCATCCATGAAACCGAAGGCACTGTTCACCAGTTCAGTGATTTCAATGGCAGTAAGCGGTTTCACACTGGCAAAAATCAGTGCTTCTACATGGGTGATAAGGTTGGCTATTTCCATTGCTCAAATGATCCTGTGATGGCTTTTGGCCGGGTTTGTGGGCGATAAATGTACTGCAAAAACCTGATTTTATCCCTGTAAAGCCGCTGCACCACTCACAATTTCTGTGAGTTCTGTGGTGATGGCTGCCTGGCGGGCACGGTTGTATGAGATTTTGAGTGATTTGAGGAGTTCATTGGCGTTCTCAGAAGCCTTGTCCATGGCCGTCATCCGGGCGCCATGCTCTGAGGCATTGCCATCCAAAACGGCCTTGAACAGTTGTGTGTTCAGGATCTTGGGCATGAGTTCTGCAATCAGCAAATCTTTGTCGGGCTCAAAAATGAAATCAGACTTCTTTGAACTTCCACCTTTTGAGGGCTCATTCTTGGG
>JAIPBY010000021.1 GCA_021738605.1 Chitinophagaceae bacterium
GGGCGTGCACAAAAAGTTGAACTGTGTATTTTGGTTGATCGCAAGTTCAGCAGAGAACTCCCAATTCAGCCTGATTATGTTGGTAAGTCAATTGATTCCATTGTTACACAGAAAGTGAAAGTGATGTGGGGAGATGAAAAAAGGGTGATTTTGTATGATAGCATTTAATCCCCCGCAAAAATTTGTCGGAAATATTTAACTGTATACTATAAATTTGCTCCCTAATGCAACTAAGCTCAAAACACTTGCTCGGCATTAGAGACCTCCTTCCGGGAGATATTCAACTAATTTTAGATACAGCCCGTCAATTCAAGGAGGTACTTCAACGCCCCATCAAAAAGGTTCCCTCACTTCGAGACATCACCATTGTCAATCTTTTTTATGAAAACTCAACCAGAACAAGGATTTCATTTGAGTTGGCCGAAAAAAGATTAAGCGCAGATACCATCAATTTTGCAGCAAGTGGTTCTTCTGTTTCCAAAGGTGAAACCTTGTTGGATACCGTCAACAACATTTTATCTATGAAGGTGGATATGGTGGTGATGCGACACAGTGCAACTGGTGCCCCTCATTTTCTTGCGAAGCATATTCCGGCTGCCATTGTCAATGCAGGCGATGGCATCAATGAACATCCTACACAGGCATTGCTGGATGCCCTTTCCATCACAGAGAAATTGGGTGAGTTGAAAGGAAAGAAGATCGCCATCATCGGAGACATCATGCATTCCAGGGTGGCTTTGAGCAATATCTACCTGCTGACCAAAATGGGGGCAGAAGTAACCCTTGCCGGCCCACCTACTTTGATTCCCAAGCACATCAAGGATGCGTTTGGGGTAAATGTTACCTACAACGTAAAAGAGGCATTGGAATGGTGTGATGTTGCTAATGTGTTGAGAATACAATTGGAACGCCAGAACCAGGTGCTGTTCTCTTCACTGCGTGAATACAACCAAGCCTATGGCATCACCAGGCCATTGCTTGATTCCCTTCAAAAGGAAGTGCTGATCATGCACCCAGGACCCATCAACAGGGGAGTGGAACTTGATTCTGATGTAGCCGATAGCAAACAGTCTATCATACTGGATCAGGTTGAAAATGGTGTAGCCGTTCGCATGGCAGTTTTGTATCTTTTGTCAGGAAGAAAAGAATCAACATCTTAAAAGAATTTCATGCAAAAAATTTGTCTTTTTCCTGGCACATTCGATCCCATCACACTGGGACATGTGGATGTGATCAGGAGAGCATTGCCCTTGTTCGATAAAATCATTGTTGCCGTGGGTAAGAATGCAGGGAAGGCTCCTATGTATAGTCCTGAGCAAAGGCAATCGTGGATAGATGAGATCTTTAAAGACGAGGACAAGGTTTCTGCCGCCGTTTACGAGGGCCTAACCGTAAATTTCTGTAAAGAGGTTGATGCTCAATATATTCTCAGGGGTATTCGTTATGTGAGTGATTTTGAATACGAAAAGACCATTGCTGATGCCAACAGAACCTTAGACCCTCATATAGAAACTTTTTTCCTTACCTGCGAACCCAAATACACTTCCATCGCCTCAACCATTGTGCGGGATATCATCCGAAATGGAGGAGATGCCTCCTTGTTTTTGCCTGAGGTGGTTTCGAAGTCGATTCTTGATCAATCATAGCACCGAGCCTTTACCAGGCTAGAGGTAATATTTTTCAATCATTTCCATGATCGAAGGGTAAGCTTTCTTTGCCAATTCGGCAGCTTCAACCTTGTCTACCCACCGCAATTCAGTGATGCCTTCTTCTGTTTGTGGCACCAAATCTTCTGTGCCTGCATATTCCATTTTGTACCAATGTGAGGGCTTTAGTACTGTTTTACCCTGGAATGGATAGGTATGGTAGGTTGTATGTAATTTCCCGCAAAGCCTCAAGTTGGAAATGCCCGTTTCTTCTTTCACTTCTCTTAGGGCACAGGCTTCAATGGTTTCTCCCTCATCCAGTTTCCCTTTGGGCATATCCCATTGGCCACGCCTTAACATCATCAACAATTCACCTTTGGGGTTGAAAACTATCCCCCCGCCAGCTTCAATGATCAATTTGTCTGATAAAAATGACTGCCATTCATCCTCTTTTGTGAAAATAGCCAGGCCTGAGGGTTCGTGAACAATGATGTACATAACTTAATTTTCTTTTATGATGAGCTTGCTTCAATTTTGCGGTATGACAAACGAAAAAACAGTTGCTGAAAAACTGCTACAAGTTAATGCAGTGAAGTTGAATCCCAAAGAACCTTTTACTTGGGCATCAGGCTGGAAAAGTCCGATTTACTGTGATAACCGTAAACTCCTTGGATATCCCTATGTAAGGGATTTCATTAAAAGTGAAATGTGCAACGTGATATTTGAAAAATTCCCTGAAGCTGAACTGCTTGCCGGTGTAGCCACTGCTGGTATTGCATGGGGCGCAATGGCAGCTGATCAGTTAAAACTGCCTTACATCTATGTGCGGCCCAAACCCAAAGAGCATGGTTTGGGTAATCAAATTGAGGGATATTATGAAAAAGGGCTAAAAACCGTCATCATTGAGGACCTCATCTCAACAGGAAAAAGCAGTTTGCAGGTGGTTGATGTAGTAAAAAACGCTGGTCTTGATGTGATCGGAATGGTTTCCATCTTTACCTACGGATTTGAGGCTGCATCAAACGCCTGTTCTGCAGCAGGTGTTCCAACCATTTCCCTGACCAATTATCCTACATTGATTGAACTGGCCATTGAGAAGGGAACCATCGATCCTGAAGATCAAAATACATTGTTAAACTGGAGCGCCAACCCTTCAGAATGGGGCAGATAATCTTAATTTAGATTCAAATTCAAACGCAATGAAAAAAGCAATCTTATCCCTCCTTGTGCTGTTTATCGCTTTTGCATCAAATGCCCAGCAAAAGAAACCCGTTACTGTTAAAATCAATACACCGACTGTTCAGTGTGAGATGTGCAAAAAGAAGATTGAGGAATACCTTGCCTACGAAGAAGGAATTACAAAAGTTGTCGTTGATTTTAAGCAAAAGAAAACTACTGTGACCTACCTTACCGACAGGACAAACCTCGAAAACATCAAAACTGCCATCGCCAATATTGGATATGATGCTGAAGAAGTCAAGGCTGCAGCAGATGCTTACGATAAGCTCCCAAAATGTTGTAAAAAACCTGCAAAATAGTTTGTTAAGTATTGAGCTTCAATATTTTCCATGCATCAACGCAATGCTCGATTTAGTTGATTGCAAATCGGTTTTTTTTGACAATAAACTTTTTTTTCGGCGGTCCAGTTTCAGGAACAGAATGATACTCCCCGGAGGCAACGGCCTGGTTTCCCTCACAATTCCAGTCGTTGGAGGAAGATCTGTCAAACTGCCATTTAAGGCTGTTGAGATAGATTATAGCAGCAACTGGCAACGCGACCACTTTCGAACATTGGACACCATCTACGGTAACTCCCCTTTTTATTTCCAATACAGCGCTTCGCTCTTGGAAATTTATGAACAGAAACCACAATACTTGGTTGATTGGAACAGCACCTGTCTTGATTGGATTGTCAAAAAAATGAAAATCAACCTACAGGTGCTTCAACAGACAAATCAATTTGCAGCTAACCAGGAAAACAGGGAAAGAAAGGATTTCTATTTGCCGTCTAACCATGATAAAACCGGAAATGGACCTTTTGTTAAATATCCTCAATTGTTTGAGGACAGGATTGGATTCAAACCCAATGTATCCATTGTAGACCTTTTGTTCAACCTTGGACCTGATGCGCTAAAGAAAATCACCAATCCTACTAAACCTCTTTGACAATCAATGGTCTAAGAGTTTGTATTTATTCAAATTTTCACTAATTTTCCATATAGCCAAATAATGTTCATGAGAAGACTGGTTGTTGTTTTTGTTTTGACTTTTTTGGGGACAATTTCCTTTGCTCAGGATTTTTCCAATAAGGGTAAGGAATTTTGGATACCCTATTCGTATCATGTTGGTATGGTTCCTTATACTCCCAACAATCCAGTGGTGATGACCTTGTATTTAACTTCTGATATTACAACTACTTATGATGTAGAAATTTTTGGAGGTTCAAGTATACAGTCAGGCACAATTAATGCAGGTCAAGTGCTTACCTGCATAGTACCAGTATCAGCCTTTATTGATAACGAAGGAAAATTTATAAACAAAGCGGTGCATGTAACAGCAAAAAATCCAATTGTAGTATATTCCTACATCACTCAAAGTGCCATTTCAGGGGCAACTTTGTGCCTTCCCACAAATGTTTTGGGACGAGAATATGTTTCAATAAATTATACCCAGGTTTCAAATTCTCCTAATTCAAATTCATATTTTACGATTATTGCAGTTGAAGATAATACCCAAGTAGAAATTACGCCAACAGCAAATACAAAAAATGGATGGGTTGCTGGTACTACTTATCCTGTAACATTACAAAAAGGTGAAATCTATCAGGTTTTAGGAGCAAACAATAATAATGCCCAAGGAGGTTTGTATTATGGCAATGATTTGACTGGTTCTACCATTAAGTCAGTAGCAACATCGACCAGTCCTTGTAAGAAAATTGCTGTATTTTCTGGTGCAGGAAAAATAAGAATAGGAGCAAGCTGCGGTTCAAACACTTCCTCAGATAATTTATATCAACAATTGTATCCCCTCGCAACATGGGGTAAAAACTTTTTAACAGTTCCAAGCTTTAGTAAGCCATTAAACTATTACAGAATAGTTCGATCAAAGACATCATCAACTGTAAAGTTGAATGGTTTAGTTATACCCTCTGCATCATTTGTCAATGGATACTATGAGTTTTCAGGGAATGCTCCCAATAAAATAGAATCCGACGAACCTATTTCTGTCTCTCAATATTTCACAACACAGGGTTGTGACGGCAATTCCTCCCCATTAGACCCTGACATGATCATTCTTAACCCAATTGAACAAAACCTATCCAAAGTTACACTTGTAAGCTCAAATCTTGTTGCACTAACTGGCAGACAACATCATTTGCAAATCATCATGCCCAATGCAGGAACAGGTATAAGTTCATTTACATTAGATGGTAATGCAATACCTGCATCTTCTTGGGTCAAACACCCAGAGAATTCCTCATATTCTTATTTATATTTAAGCAACGTAACCCAAGGCTATCATACATTAAACTCAGATTCAGGTTTCAACGCACTTGCTTACGGTTATGCTGCTGCTGAGTCTTACGGATATTCTGCTGGATCAAGCGTCAAAGATTTATATCAGACGTTAACCACAAACAACAAATACGCTACCGTAAAACTTCCAGCAACTTGTAAAGGCACACCATTTAAAATCTCAATTACTTTACCATATATTCCAGTATCATTAGAGTGGAAAGTTCCAAATTACCCTGTAATTCCAAAAGATAATAGTCCATTATTAGATTCTACCAGTTTAGTCGCAGGAAAAAAAGTTTATCATTATTCACTTCCCGGTACTTTTAACTACGCTGCAATTGGAACATACAATATCCAGGTCATTGCCAACAATCCAACTACCGATGGTTGTTCTGGTGAGCAGCAAATTGATTTTGATTTACAGGTTTTTGAGCCGCCCAAAGGTGGTTTTAAGTTTACTACAACAAATTGCATTACCGATTCCATCGCTTTTGTTGATACAACAACATCAACCGCCCGGCCAGTCATTGGCTACTCATGGGATTTGGGTGATGGGAACTTCAAAACGTTGAAAAATTTCAACTACAAATATAAAAATCCAGGAAAATATACAGTCAAGTATTTTGCCTATACAGACGTAGGTTGTTTGACAGATACGATTTCCCAAGATGTATTTGTGGACAGTGTACCAGTTTCAAATTTTACAATTGCAGGTACAACCTGTCAAAACAAAGATGTAACTTTTGTTGATGCTTCCCGTGTTGGTGGTGGTGCAAAAATCCTTAAGTGGTTGTGGGTTACAAATAATTCTTTTACCAATAGTACCAACGCTTCAGTAATCGAAAAATTTACTGGTCTGCAACAATACACCGTGCAATTGAGGGTAGTCACTGAGAATGGATGTTTAAGCCCTGTCAAGTCCCTGACATTTACAAACAGCCCTAATCCATCGGTAGACTTCAGTTTACCTAAGATTTGCTTGCCTGATGGAATGGGAACTTTTAATGATCTAAGCACCATTGCTGATGCAAGTCAGGCTTCATTTACAAGGAATTGGTATTTTGGTGATCCCAATGCATCAGCAACCAATATTGATACGGCTTTAAATCGTATTTCACCCAAACATCGATATACTGCATTAGGGCCTTATACTGTTAAATTGATTGTAAGGTCAAACAATGGTTGTATTGATTCGTTGAGCAAACAACTAACCGAAGTTTTCGCTCAGCCAAAGGCTGATTTCACAGTATCTCCAGAGGTTTGCTTGAGAGAAAATACCAAAATGAATGACCAGACCAATCCCCAGGGAAGGACCATGGTCAAATGGAACTGGACATTGTCCAATGGATTGAAAGATACCCTCCAAAATCCATTGTTCACTCTTGCAGCGGCAGGTACATACACCGCTAAGTTGGTTGGGTTTACGGGGGATGGGTGTATTAGCGATACAAGTACAAAGACTTTTATTGTCCATCCATTGCCTATTGCAGATTTTAGGGTTATAGCTCCTGCATGCGAAACCGAAACCGTTTCTTTTGAGCAGCTTTCAACTGCAAATGTTGGAACCTTGACCAGGTGGAACTGGCGATTGGGTAATGCAACAACTCCCCAAGATTTTACCAATTCAAGTCTAGTTACAAAAACTTTTGCAACTTGGGGTGATCAAGTAATCAGGTTGATGGTTGAGAACAGCAAGGGTTGTAAAAGTGATACCACCACCAAAACCATCAGAATTCATCCGAAACCTTTTGTGAACAACAGCATACCAGAAGTATGCTTGAACGATGCATTTGCTGAGTTCTTTGACAGCTCAAAAATTGCAGACAACAGTACAGGTTTTGCGCATCTTTGGAGATTTGGTGATGCCAATGCCATACCTTCAAATCCTGATAGCTCATTATTGAAAGACCCAAGACACAAATACACAGCAGCAGGTACCTATACCATGACTCATCGCATAACCAGTCTTGCAGGTTGTGTCTCTACTAAATCAACATCTTTTATTGTGAGTGGTGCAGTACCAAAATCCAGTTTTGTGGTTTTGTTGCCTGATTCACTTTGCAGCAATGATACTGTCAGGATAAAAAATCTATCTACCGTAGACTTTGGGTTTATTGGTAAACTTGAAATTTATTGGGATTATGATAACTTCCCATCAGTAAAGGTTGTGGATCAATTGCCAGACTCAGGCAAGATATACAAACATGTTTACTCTAAGTTTTCAAATCAGCCACTAAAACCTGTCAGAATTGTAGTTCGAGCATTTTCAGGAGGAAGTTGCTCTGACGACGAGAATAGACAAGTAAATTTGTTGGGAAGCCCTGCGGTTCAATTTGATTCTATTCCTGGAATTTGTCTGGATGCAACACCCCGTCAAATTACCCAAACCAGGTATACGGATGTAACCGGCATTGCTTCAGGAGATTCTGTCTATATAGGAAAAGGAGTAAGTACAAAAGGTCTTTACACGCCATTGAATGCTGGGGTAGGTACTTATGTTTTACAGTACAAATTTACCGCTTCCAATGGTTGCAAGGATACTGCAAGCAAAAGCATCATTGTTTGGCCCAGGCCAACGTCAGATTTTGTTTTCAGCACCTTGAATTGTGAAAAAAATCCAATTACTTTCACCAGCAGATCAGTACCCAATGCAGGTAACCTGGTAAAATGGAACTGGAATTTCGGGGATGGATCTCCGATTCAGTCAATAGGAAATTCCAATCCATTGAATTATACCTTTGCTTTGTTCAAATCATATAATGTAAGTCTGGATGTGGTAACAAACAATGGATGCACCAGTGAACCAAAATTACTCCCTGTTAAGGTTCATCCACTTCCCCTGTTGAGTTTTGATCTTCCAAAAGTCTGTTTGCCAGAAGGAAAGGCATTGTTCGCCAACAATACCATCATTCCAGACGGAACGGGATCGCTGATTACTTATTTATGGAATTTTGGTAATCCCAACAATACCAATCCAGCAGTCACCAAAGATGGGACTCATAACTACCTGTCTTTGGGCAGTTACAATGTAAAATTGGTGGCAACAAGCAACAACAATTGTAAAGATTCACTGACCAGACTGCTGGTTGATGTATTTCCTCAACCCAAAGCAATGTTTACAAGCCTTGATTCCGCTTGTCTCGGAAAAGATATCCAATTTACTGACAACAGCAACGGATTTGTAAGACCTGTAACAGCATGGAACTGGGATTTTGGTAATGGCAATGTTGATATAACAAAGAATCCACTCTATTTGTATCGGGCTACAGGTACCTTTAAGGCAAGCTTGTTTGTTGTTACCGCTGAAGGTTGTGTCTCAGATACTTCTGTCAAATCAATTACCATCCACCCATATCCAAAAATATCTGCAGGACCTGACATGTATGTTTTGGATGATGGTCAAAAAACAATTCTTGCCACAGCAACTGGAAACTCCCTCACCTATGCTTGGTCTCCAGCAACCTACCTTAATTTTACTGATATCCTCCAACCCATTGTTGTAAAGCCCCAAGACGATATCATCTATACCCTCAGTGTTACGGGTAGGGGGAATTGTACCAGCACGGATGATATTGCCATTACAGTGCTTAAACTTCCTAAGCCCCCCAATACTTTCACGCCCAACGGTGATGGGATAAATGATTTATGGGATATCAAATATTTGGATCAATATCCTGGTTGTATCTTAGAGGTATATTCACCTCAGGGACAACTTGTATTCAGGTCTGAAGGATATGCAAAACCCTGGGATGGAACGTACAAAGGAAATACATTACCAACGGGCACCTATTACTATGTAATTGATCCTAAATCGGGAAGAAAAAAAGTTGCTGGATATGTAACCATTTTTAAATAGGAATGATGAGAAGATTGTTATTGTTGTTTGTCTGCTTTGTCTTTGTGATTGCATCCAATGCCCAACAAAGGCCACATTATACCCAGTACATCATGAACAATTATATTGTCAATCCTGCCATAGGCGGTATTGAGAATTATGTAGATGTTAAGCTTAGTGCCAGAAACCAATGGATTGGCATTGAGGGTGCTCCCAAAACCTTTTATGCTACCATTCACGGAGCCATAGGTAAATCAGACTATCGTGAATCAGTTAACTCTTTTGACATGAAAGGGCAAAACCCAAGAGGAAAAGAGTATTGGGCCAATTATACTTCAGCCCCACCACATCATGGTGTAGGTTTTACTGCAGTCAATTATTCTACAGGCTATATTAACCGCATGACTACTTATGCTACTTATTCTTATCATGTGGGACTAACCGGGTCAACCAGTCTTGCCGCTGGTTTTGGTGCAGGGTTTTCATCAATCAATATCAACAAAAGCAAAATTACGCTTGCAACAGCATTTGACCCTGCAATTGGTACATCAGTGAATGATATCAGCAAAATCAAGCCAGAATTGAATGCAGGCTTATGGTTGTACTCTTCGAATTATTTTGCAGGTCTTTCTGCACAACAAATCATTCCAGTGCGGTTCAATCTGGTAGACAGCGCAGCTTACAGATCAACACTGGTTCCACATGTATTTGCCACGGCAGGGTACCGGTTTTTTCTTAACCAGGATATATCGGCATTACCTTCCGTGATGCTGCGGTATATAGCTTCTACACCCTTGGCAGTTGACATCAATGTAAAAACGCAGTACAGGGACTTGATGTGGATCGGTGCAAACTACAGGATGGGCGATGGATTTTCTGGAATGGTTGGCCTGAATGTAGCCCATACCTTCAATATCAGCTATGCCTATGATCTGAATCGGGGTAAATATCTTTTAAGTACCATGAACCGGGGTACCCATGAAATTGTACTTGGTTTTACCCTAAATAACGCTTACGGAGATCTTTGTCCAAGGAATATTTGGTAATCCCTCAAATCTGCTTAATTTTATAAAAAAACATACCATGGTTAATAGGTCTTTGGCTTTTTCATTTATGATGATGGTTGCTTTGACCATTTCATGTACCAAAAAAACTACACCCACCCCAACCCCTCCCACACCGCCACCACCACCAGTGGAAGTAGAAGAGAATATCCTGTTTTCAATGGATCCCGATCCTGGAACTACTACCGCAACAGCCTTGTCTGGTATTTATTCCTTCAAGGTAATTTTGAGTTCTAAAATGCCAACGACAGGTATCAGCATTGACATTACAACAAAAGCTGATCCTTCAGGAACATTGCTGGAAAGCAAAAATGTGAAATCTACTGTTGCTTCCAATGAAATTTCTACTGGTACATTGGTTTCAGGAACCCTGTACAGTGTTACTGTTGCTGTAACCAGTCAAAAGACTGCAAGCAATACTTTAACCAAAACATTCAAAGTTGCCAGGAAATAAACGATCTGAATTTTCCTTAAATACATTCGTACATAAAAAATCCCCTTCATTTGAAGGGGATTTTTTCTTGCCAAGAATCGAAATTCATTATTTGCTAATTGCTTTCTCATCAATTTTAATCATCATTTTATCACCTTTTATCATTGATCTGTATTTTTCAGCATCAACAATCTTGCCATTTACCTTCAGTACATCTTCATCATACTCAATGGTATTTGAACCCTCACCAATCAATCCGTCCGCTTTCAATGCCTGAACAAGACCTTGATCAGGACCTTCAGTCATGCTGATTTCAGCTTTTGTAGTATCAGATTTCATGATCGAGATCTGAACATTTTTTTGGATATTGGTTGTTGTTGAAGTGGTTGTGGGGTGCATTTGTGCAAGGGTAGGGGCAATCACCAATGAAACAATCGACATCAATTTGATCAAGATGTTCATGGATGGGCCAGAAGTATCCTTGAATGGATCACCAACGGTGTCACCAGTTACAGAAGCCTTATGGGGTTCAGATTTTTTGTAAAAAACTTCTCCATTGATTTCAACACCTTTTTCAAAGCTCTTTTTGGCATTGTCCCAGGCACCACCAGCGTTGTTCTGGAAAATACCCATCAATACTCCACTAACAGTTGCACCAGCCAAGAATCCACCCAATGCTTCTGGTCCTAAAATGAATCCAATGAGCAAAGGAGAAACAATGGTAATAGCACCTGGCAACATCATCTTTTTCAGAGATGCTTCTGTTGAAATGGCTACACATTTATCATATTCAGGCTTTCCTGTACCTTCCATGATACCAGGAATGGTACGGAACTGGCGACGAACTTCTTCAACCATGGCCATGGCAGCTTCACCAACAGCGCGGATAGCAAGAGAGGAAAATATAAAAGGAATCATTCCCCCGATAAACAAAGAAGCGAGTACATCTGCTTTGTAAATATCGATGTGTTGATTATCCGGCATGGCTACCCCTACAAAGGCAGCGAACAATGCCAGTGAAGTCAATGCAGCAGAAGCAATAGCAAAGCCTTTTCCACTGGCCGCAGTAGTATTACCCACTGCATCAAGAATATCAGTCTTCTCACGAACGTCGCTTGGCAATTCACTCATTTCTGCTATTCCACCTGCATTGTCTGCAATAGGACCGAATGCATCTATGGCCAACTGCATGGCAGTAGTGGCCATCATACCTGCTGCAGCAATGGCTACACCATATAAGCCTGCACAAGCAAATGAACCATAAATACCACCAGCCAATACAAGGATAGGCAAGAAGGTACTCTCCATGCCTATTGCAAGGCCTCCAATGATATTGGTTGCATGACCGGTAGCAGATTGGCGAATGATGCTCATCACAGGGCGTTTGCCCATGGCAGTGTAGTATTCTGTGATGATGCTCATGAGAGCACCCACTACAAGACCTACAGCGATGGCACCAATAACGCCATTACGCGTAAACTCAAGGCCACGCAAGGTCATTGTTTCTGGTAAAATATAATTTACAATAAAGTATGCTGCGAATGCTGTCAGGATCATTGAACCCCAGTTACCCATGTTGAGGGCTTTTTGTACAGCATGTGTACTAGCTCCTGCTGCATCACTCACCCTGACAAAAAAGGTACCAACGATAGACAAAAGAATACCTACGCCAGCAATAACCATTGGCAACAAAATAGGGGCAATGCCACCAAAATTGTCATTTGAAATGGTTTCTTGTCCAAGCACCATGGTTGCCAATACAGTTGCTACGTATGAGCCAAACAAGTCAGCACCCATACCCGCAACGTCTCCAACATTATCTCCTACATTGTCTGCAATGGTTGCTGGATTACGGGGGTCGTCCTCTGGAATACCTGCTTCAACCTTTCCAACCAAATCAGCACCTACGTCTGCAGCCTTGGTATAAATTCCACCACCTACACGTGCAAAAAGGGCAATGCTCTCAGCGCCAAGTGAAAAACCAGTGAGAACTTCAATGGTACGCAACATGCCTTCAGCATCTCCATCTGGAGCAAAAAAATGTTTCAGAATGATGAACAAGCCTCCCAATCCCAAAACCGCTAATCCTGAAACACCAAGTCCCATGACTGCACCGCCGGTGAAGGATACGTTGAGTGCGTTACTAAGGCTTGTTTTGGCTGCTTCAGCAGTGCGCACATTGGCTTTGGTCGCCACTTTCATGCCTATATAACCTGCTGTAGCACTGAAAACGGCACCGATAACAAAAGAAATGGCAATGCTCCAATGGCTACCTGCATTGCTCTGCGCCATGAAGCCCAAAAGCAAGGCTACTATGGCTACAAAATAGGCAAGAATCTTCCATTCTGCCTTCAAAAATGCCATGGCTCCTTCAGCAATATAAGTGCTGATTTCTTTCATTCTTTCAGAACCTGCATCCTGCTTTGATACCCATTTGAACTGGATAAATGTGTAAAGCAGTCCGACAATTCCCATCATGGGAACGAGATAGATCAAATTTTCCATAAACAACTTTAATGCATTTGGTTATTGAACTAAACAGTGTGTTACTGACTTAGGGGCTGCAAAAATAGATAAAAACTGATGAAAAATGAAGGTTTTTGCCGAATCATTTTTCCCTAAAGGAATCGGATATTCAGGGGAAGACCTCTACTCATCATCATCAGACTGGATACCGTATCCTTTGAAGATTGCTGCAATTTTTTTGGCCTGATAAATGCTTCTGTTGAACTTGTTTCCCAAGACAATAATGGCAGTAGAATCCTCAGGAAGTCTGCTGAAAACGGTATTGTTTCCATGCCACCATCCATTGTGATAGATGATTTTCTTTCCAGTTGGCATTTCAACCAGTCTCCAGCCAAGCCCATAGTTACGGGTTCCTCTTCGTTCATAACTATATCCCTTAAAAGCCTCTTCCAGGGTTTTTTCAGCAAAAAGTTGGCCTTTGGATAACGCATAATCCCATTTCATCATGTCCCTAGGTGTGCTGTAAATGTTTTTGTCGCCGTAAACGGCGTCAAGAAACATCATTGGTTCCTTTTGATTGTTGAATCTGTATGAGGGAAGTACTGCTTCTGCCATGTCTACAGCATAAACAAAACTATTGTTCATCCCAAGGGGCTTGAAGAATACACTATCGAGGTAGGCGGAAAAACTAAGCTGACTTACTTTTTCAACAATCAAGGCCAAAAGGGCGTAATTGGTGTTGCAATAGTCGAAATAAGCATTGGCCCTTCCGGGTTTAAGTTTGCTTGCATTGTCAATCAATAATTGTAAAATATCAGTGTTGTTAACAAAACGATGTGTATCCCAGCCCATTTTTTCAACAAAATGGACGTAATTGGGCAATCCGCTGCGGTGACTGAGCAAGTTCCTGATCGTAATCAATGGATATGGAAAGCCTTCCAGGTATTTTGTTACGGGATCATCCAGCAGTAATGAGGCATTTTCCCATAGTTTAAGGATGGCCATGGCGGTGAATGTCTTCGAAACAGAGGCCAGGTGAAAAGCAGTGATGGAGTCAATAGGCTCTCCACTCAATACATTTTTGAGTCCATGGTAGTTTTCAAAGATAATTTTTCCATTCCTGGCAACTAGAATTGCGCCATTGAACCTTGAGCGAAGCAATGTTTGGTCAAAAAAATGCTGGCTTGAGCTCCTGAGTTCATAGTCTATTGGTGTGAATGTAATATCGTTAGCCACATTGATGGATGGTATGGATTCCTTCAGATCTTTGGGGAGATGCTGTCTGTATCGATCAACACAATAAAAAAGGGCCGAAAAGGCGATAAACAATATAAAGAACAGTTTTAGTTTCTGCATTGCTGTGCTTAAATTGGAAACGGAACAATAAGTTGCTAATTTTGTTTAAATCTACAGCTAATAAAAATGGTTAATACAAACAAAACCAGTTACCCCAAAGATAAGATCAAGATCTTAATGCTTGAAAATATAAGTGAGGCCGCTATCAAAGTTTTCAAGGATGCCGGCTATACTGATATTAAAAAAATCAATGGAGCCCTTTCAGAACAACAGCTGATCAATGAGATTAAGCATGTACACATGGTAGGCATCAGGTCAAAAACACAGATTACTGAAAAGGTTTTGCAGCATGCAGAAAAACTACAGGCGATTGGTTGTTTTTGTATTGGTACCAACCAGGTAAACCTTCATGCAGCCCGCAAAAAAGGAATAGTTGTTTTTAATGCCCCTTACAGCAATACCCGATCAGTGGCTGAATTGGTTATTGGCGCCTCTATCATCCTTATCAGGAAAATTCTGGATAAAAACAAAGCTGCCCATGAAGGACAATGGAACAAGGATGCCAAAGGAAGTTTTGAAATAAGGGGTAAAACCCTGGGAATTATTGGCTATGGCAATATTGGTTCACAGGTAAGCATTCTTGCAGAGTCATTGGGAATGAAAGTTATATTTTATGACAATGTTACCAAGTTACCACTTGGTAATGCAGAATCCAGAAAAACACTCAAGGAGGTGGTTTCAAATGCTGATATCATTACCCTGCATATTCCTGAAACCCAACAGACCAAAAATCTGATCAATAAAACATTGCTCAAGCATTTTAAAAAAGGGTCAATCCTGATCAACTTTGCAAGGGGAGAAGTAGTAGATCTTGATGCTTTGGCCACAGCCCTCACAGACGGACATTTGTCAGGCGCTGCTATTGATGTTTTCCCTGTTGAACCTGAGAAGAACGGAGATCCTTTTTCATCGCCCCTCCAACATATCCCTAATGTACTCCTGACTCCACATGTTGGTGGATCTACTGAGGAAGCTCAATACAATATAGGTGAGGATGTAAGTGCCAAATTGTTACAATACCTTGAAATGGGTGCCACCACCGGATCTCATACCGTTCCTGAAATAAGCCTCTCTCCACAGGAAGGCACACACCGAATTTTGCACATTCATCAGAATGTTCCGGGAGTTTTGTCTGAAATCAACACCACTTTGTCTGTAAACAAAATCAATGTGCTTGCCCAATACCTGAAAACCAATGACGAGATTGGTTATGTAGTGTTGGATATTGACAAAAAGCTATCTAAAAATGCAGTTGAATTGCTCAGAAAAGTCAAAGGTTCCCTTAAAGTAAGGCTCTTATATTGATTGTATGATTGGTAATCATATCTTAACCCAGTATTTTTCTGATACAGATGATCATCACATTGCCTTGTTTGGCAATGGACTCATCCATAAAACATATACTGTATCAACAAATGCTTCCCCAGCATACATCCTTCAAGAGGTTAATACCGCTGTCTTTAAATCTCCATTGGATATTGCCTCAAATCTCGATGCATTGTCTGGGTTTCTAAAGTATAACAACAAAGAAGTTTTTTTTCCAAGCCCAATTTTCACGAAGCTTGGAGAGCCTTATGCGATTGAATCCAATACATATTTTAGGTTAACGCCATTTGTCGAAGGAACACACTCGTTAGATGCCTGCTCTAGTGCTGATCAGGCCTATGAAGCTGCATGTCAATTCGGAAAATTCACTGCAGCTTTCAAAGGCATGGATGTGAGCATACTCAAACCCACAATTCCCAGCTTTCACGACCTTTCATTCAGGTGGCAACAGTTTACTGAAGCAATGCAACATGGAAACCAGGATAGAATTCAACAGGCCTCAAAGCTTATTGAGCAAATTCAAAATGATTTTACCATCGTTTCGAGGTTCCAATCCATCATTTCCTCATCCCATTTCTTGCAACGTGTTACCCATCACGATACAAAAATTAGCAACGTTTTGCTGAATGATATGGGTAAAGGGGTATGTGTGATTGATCTAGACACCGTTATGTCTGGGCTATTGATCAGTGATCTGGGTGATATGTTCAGGACTTATCTTTCTCCGGGCAATGAGGAAGAGACAGATCTCTCAAAAGTATTTGTGAGACCTGATTTTTATAAAGCCATCATTGCAGGATACCTAGAGCACATGAAAGATCAGTTGAACAAGGAAGAATTGGACGCTGTCAATTATGCCGGAGAATTCATGATCTATATGCAGGCCTTGCGGTTTTTGACCGATTTTCTGAATGACGATACTTATTATGGTATTAAGTATCCTATGAACAATTACGATAGAACTGTCAATCAACTGGCATTGCTTGACCACTATAAAGCTGTCACAGCATAGTAATTACTCAGCTTTTTTTACAAAAAGGGTATCCGTAATGGCTGATTTCATTGAATCTCCAAAGTATAATTTTGCATTGCTTTTAATTGATTCCAATGCAAGCTTTTCTTCAGCTGTTATTTTAGTTCCCTGTAAATAAATCATTTTTAATTTCGGCAGGTTCATCAGGTTTTTTACACCACTGGCAGTTGTTTTTGTCCCTACAATGTTCAGGTATTCCAGATTATTCAATGCTGTAGCCTGCTTCAATGCATTGTCAGCTATTCCTGTATGATCCAACCAAAGCTTCTCAAGGTTCTTGAATTTGCTGAGACTATTCAGGTCATTATCCTGTATTGCTGAAAATGATAATTTCAATTCTATAACATGCTCACTGATATCAGCAGCTGAAGCCATTGCATCTTTTAATGAAATTTCTATATTGTATCCAGTCAGACGTATATGATTGTCATCTGAAGCAACACGTGAGACAACCCATCCCATTTTTTCAAGCTTTTCCTGTATTTTCTTCTCAAGTGGTTTGATGGACTCTCTGGTTTTGATGATGGCTTTTTCCTGGTTTTGGTTCTCCGCTTTGAAGGCTGTCAATGCCTTGATCACCTTTGTATCAGGGGCCATGGCTGCAACGGACTTATCAAAAGAAGCACCATCATTGATCCACCATTGTAAAATGACCAGTTCTGCATCGGTCAGCTGTGTTTTTTCTTTCGGAGGCATGTGGTGCTCGTCAATATCATCCATCAAAATTCTTTTGATCAATTCACCGTCGGCTGGATTTGAGGTATTGATCAAATTGCCATTTTTACCGCCTGCTTTAATCCCTGTCAGGTCGTCCAAGCGTAATTTTCCTTTTTGCTTTTCAGCACCATGACATTGAACACATTTTTGGTTCAAGGTATACTGTACCAGGTCCTTGTAGACAACGGCTTGGTTGATGTCTTTGATGTTCAATTGTGTTTCGGTGGTTGTTTCGGGCTCAAGCACTCCTTCAGTTAAAAACCCTTCGCCATGGGTAAGTGAACCACCCTGATGACCAGTCCAGGCCAACATAAC
>JAIPBY010000022.1 GCA_021738605.1 Chitinophagaceae bacterium
AAGGATTTCTATGACAAACATGGTGGAGGCGCCATTGTATTTGCAAGATTTCTTCCCATCATCAGAACTTTTGCTCCCATCATCGCAGGCATCGTTCGGATGGAAAAACACAAATTCACTTTTTACAATATCATTGGTTGTATCGCATGGGCCGTCATCATGCTCTTTGCAGGACACTATCTTTACAAGTTCTTCCTGAGTCAATTTGGATTTGATCTCAAGGAAAGGTTGGAGCTGATTGTACTTGGAATTATCCTAGTTACCACCGCCCCAGTCATTATTAAATTGGTTGCAGGAGGAAAGAAGAAATAGTCATCTTCATATCAAATAATCAATGCTTATGTCCAATCAGTCCTTAAAAAGTCAATTTCTCAACCTGGCAGTCATTGTTGCCGCACTGGGGTACTTTGTAGATATTTACGACTTGTTGCTTTTTACCATTGTCAGGGAGCCAAGTTTGATTGGCATCAACATTGGTGATGCAGATATCATGACGGCCAGCATGAAGATCATCAACTGGCAGATGGTGGGCTTGCTCATTGGTGGTGTGCTGTGGGGTGTAATGGGAGACAAGCGGGGGCGACTCAGTGTATTGTTTGGCTCTATCCTGCTTTATTCTGTTGCCAATTTTGCCACGGGCTACGTACAGACCGTAGACCAGTATGCCTGGTTGCGATTTGTTGCAGGGATTGGATTGGCCGGTGAGCTGGGAGCCGGCATTACCCTGGTCAGTGAACTGATGCCACAGAAGAACAGGGGAGTAGTAACATCCTTTGTGGCGGGTGTCGGTTTGTTTGGTGCCGTGTTTGCGTATTTTATTTACAAGACCACCAATGATTGGAGACTCTGTTACAAGATTGGCGGTGTATTGGGCATTTTTTTGCTGGTGCTGCGGATCAAGGTCTCAGAGAGCGCCATCTTTAAAAGTATCGAGAGCAAGCATGTTTCCAAGGGGAACATCTTGATGTTTTTCAACAAGCGTTCCCGTTTCAAAAAATATATCCTTGCCATTTTGATCGGCTTGCCAACCTGGTTTGTGATAGGCATCATGCTAAACCTCAGCAATCGTTTTGCCAAAGATCTGTACGGGGAGAATGCTATTGACTCAGGAGCCAGCATCATGTACGGATACATTGGCATTGCCTTGGGGGATATTGTGGTGGGATTGGTGAGCCAGCATTTTAAAAGCAGAAAAAAAGCATTGTATATTTTTTATGCGATGACCATTCTGGGCATTGTTTATTTCTTCAGTCCGCTCAATAACAATGACTTTAGCATGTATGCTGTTTCATTGTACCTCGGCTTCTCCACAGGATTCTGGGCAATTTTTGTAACCATGGGTGCAGAGCATTTTGGCACCAATTTGCGGGCAACAGCAGCAACAACCATTCCGAATGTGGTTAGGGGGGCATTGCCATTGATGAATCTCTTGTTCAAGGATTATTTTCAGGTCAACCTGCAATGGACTATGTTGCAAAGTGCTATGGTGACTGGTGCTATTGTGATGGTCATATCAGTTGTAGCCCTCATTTTTACAGAAGAAACATTCCATAAGGATTTGGATTTTATTGAAGAATAAAAGCATAAAAAATGGGGTCAAGTAATCCTTGACCCCATGCTATTTCTTCAACCTCTCAGCCTTCGGCTGACAAGTTCAACCCTTTTTACCCCAGCACCTCATTCATCGACCTCACGGCAGCTGCACTTTTCTCAAAGGCTTCTTGCTCTGATGCAGTCAATTCAAGTGGAAGGATTTTCTCCCAGCCATTCTTTCCAATGGTAACGGGTACACCCAAGCAAATGTCAGACTGACCATATTCGCCTTCCAGGGCAACGCAACATGTGAAGAGTTTTTTCTCATCCCTCAATATGCTTGAAACCAATGCCGCTCCGGCTGCACCTGGTGCATACCATGCAGAAGTTCCAATCAGTTTGGTCAATGTTGCACCGCCCACCATGGTGTCCGCAACAACTTTCTCCTGCTGTTCAGCAGTCAAAAACTGTGTAACGGGAATGCTGTTCCAGGTAGCCTTGCTGATCAATGGGATCATGGTTGTGTCGCCATGTCCACCAATAACAATGGCATTCAGGTCACTGGCGCTGCATCCCAGGTGTTGGGTAAGCTGGTATTTAAATCGGCTGCTGTCCAAGGTGCCACCCATTCCAATGATCCTGTGCTTTGGCAAACCGGTAGATTTCAATGCCAGGTAAGTCATGGTATCCATCGGATTGCTGATCACGATGATGATGGTATTGGGTGAATATTTCAACACGTTCTCGCAAACAGTCTTTACGATTCCGGCATTTGTTCCAATCAGTTCTTCCCTGGTCATGCCTGGTTTGCGGGGGATACCAGAAGTGATCACCACCACGTCACTGTCTGCGGTTTTGGCGTAGTCGTTGGTAGATCCGGTGATAACGGTATCAAATCCAAGCAATGCTGCCGTCTGCTGCATGTCCTGGGCTTTTCCTTCTGCAAGACCTTCTTTGATGTCCAACAAAACAAGGTCTGTACATACTCCGGCGCGTGCGATATTGTCTGCACATGTTGCGCCAACAGCTCCTGCTCCAATTACGGTTACTTTCATTTTGTTTGTTTTTATATTGATAAGAGATTGTTTGCGGCGCAAAGGTATGATGTTATTTGCCAAATTGGATTACCTTTGCCTCCTCAAAACATAGTTATGGCAAATACATCGGATATTTCAAGGGGTATGATCGTCAAGCTTGACGGCAGTCTTTATACAATCATCGAGTTCGGCGAAAACAAAACAGCAAGGGCAGCAGCCAAGGTTTGGGCCAAGCTCAAGGGGGTAGACAACAGTCGCTCTATTGAGAAGACCTGGAACAGTGGCGACACCATCTATCCGGTAAGGGTTGAAAGGAAGAGTTACCAGTATCTTTATAAAGATGATACCGGCTACAGTTTCATGGACAATGAAACCTTCGAGCAGATTGCTGTGGCAGAAGCCCTGGTTGATGCCCCCCAGTTCCTGACCGAAGACCAAGAAGTTTCTGTGCTGATCAATACCGAAACAGACATGCCCATGAGCGTTGAACTACCTGATAAGGTTGTTTCCAAGGTAACCTATTCTGAGCCTGGTCTCAGGGGAGATACTGCCACCAGGACACTGAAACCAGCGACTGTTGCAACAGGCGCTACGGTGATGGTTCCACTTTTTGTGAATGAGGGAGATGTGATCAGAATCAATACCAAAACTGGTGAGTATATCGAAAGAGTGAAAGATTAGTTTTTACTATATTTTGGTCTTTTTGGCCATATTTTACCCCGATTTTTAATTAAATCGGGGTTTTTTATTCAAAAAAAGGCCAAAATTTAATTTGGTCAAAAACCAATTTTACCCCACCTTTACGCCCCGGATTAACCAAAAAAAATAACAACATGGACCTCAAACAAATTCAGGATCTTGTCAAGATGGTTAACAAGTCCAACATCAGTGAACTGACCATAGAAGAAAAGGATATCAAAATTACAATCAAGCAGAAGGAAGATAAGTATGTAACTGCAGCACCTGTTCAACAGGCACTGGCTGTTGCAGCGCCCCCAGTTGCAGCTGCACTAGCAACCCCTGCTGCAGCGCCTGCACCAGCTGCAAGCAACCTGATCACCATCAAGAGCCCAATGATTGGGACTTTTTACCGCAGGCCTTCCCCTGACAAGCCCAATTTGGTGGACGAGGGAGATGAAGTGAGGTCAGGTAAAGTGGTTTGTATCATTGAAGCCATGAAGCTTTTCAATGAAATTGAAAGTGAGATCAGTGGTAAAATAGTCAAGGTTTTGGTGGAAGATTCGACACCGGTTGAGTTTGATCAACCGCTGTTTCTTGTAGAGCCTGCATAGTCCATTGCATATTGGCTTGATTTCATTCATTTAAATTGTAGGCATGACCAAAGATTCCAAAAAGAGTTTCAATAAGATACTGATTGCAAACAGGGGAGAAATAGCCCTTCGTGTGATAAGAACCTGCAGGGAAATGGGCATCAAGACTGTTGCTGTATATTCTACCGCAGACAAGGATAGCCTTCATGTCAAGTTTGCTGATGAGGCAGTTTGCATCGGCAGGCCATCCAGCGCAGATTCCTATCTGAATATTCCACACCTCATGGCAGCCATGGAGATCACCAATGCGGATGCAGTGCATCCAGGATATGGCTTTTTGGCTGAAAATGCCAAGTTTGCTGAAATCTGTGGTGAGCATGGTGTGAAATTCATCGGTCCTACTCCAGATCAGATCAGGTCAATGGGGGACAAAATCACTGCAAAGGAAACCATGATCAAGGCAGGTGTTCCTGTTGTTCCCGGAAGTGGGGGATTGTTGGGTAGTGTAGAGGAAGCAAAGGTGATTGCAAAAGAAATAACCTATCCTGTAATCCTGAAGGCTACTGCTGGTGGTGGTGGAAAGGGAATGAGGGTTGTTTGGCAAGAAAGCGAAATTGAAAAAGCGTATAATACTGCAAAGGCAGAGGCTTTGGCATCTTTCAAAAATGATGGCGTCTACATGGAAAAATTTGTAGAAGAGCCAAGGCATATTGAAATTCAGGTTGCCGGTGATCGTTATGGTACCGTTTGCCACATGAGTGAAAGAGACTGTTCCATTCAACGCCGCCACCAAAAATTGGTAGAGGAGTCACCCTCACCCTTCATGACAGATGAGTTGCGTGAACGCATGGGTGCCGCTGCTGTAAAAGCAGCTCAGGCCATCGGTTATGAAAGTGTAGGTACCATTGAATTCCTTGTAGACAAGCACAGGAATTTCTATTTCATGGAAATGAATACAAGGATCCAGGTTGAGCATTGTGTAACAGAAGAAGTTACCAACTTTGACCTTATCAAGGAACAAATTAAAATTGCTGCCGGAGAACCCATTTCAGGAAAACATTATTTTCCAGAAATGCATGCCATAGAATGCCGCATCAATGCAGAGGATCCATACAATGATTTTCGTCCAAGCCCCGGTAAAATCACTGTCCTTCATCAGCCCGGAGGCCATGGCATAAGGATAGATTCTCACGTATATGCTGGTTATGTCATCCCTCCTTATTATGATTCAATGATTGCCAAAATCATTGCAGTGGCAAGGACCCGCAAAGAAGCCATTGATACCATGAGCAGGGCCTTGAGTGAATATGTGATTGAAGGTGTCAAGACCACCATTCCATTCCATCAACAACTGATGCGCAACGAGGATTTCATCAAGGGAAATTTCACTACAAAATTCCTTGAAACATTCAAGATGCAATAATCGACTAATCAACTTTCTATAAAGTAAAAGCCCCGCAAATGCGGGGCTTTCTTATTGTGGGATCTTGTGCGATTAGCGCAAGAACAAGAGCTCTCTGTATTTTGGAAGTTCCCACTCTGAATCGTCAACAAGTAATTCAAGCTTGTCTACTGAGTAGCGGATTTCATCAAAATAAGGTTTCACTTTCTCGCAATAAGCGATGGCCTTTTCTCTTGAAGTGGCAAGGGCATTGGCCGCTTTTCTTGCTTCGGTCATCTCTTCAGCCAAAACCTGAACCTTGTTGATATGCTCTGAAATCTCAACAAGAATATTCATCTGGGCCTTGTATCCATCTGCAGGAATTCCTACATCTTTCAATCCTTTGATGTTTTCAAGAAGTACATTTTGATAGCGGATAGATGCAGGCAGGATGTGGTTTCCAGCAAGGTCTCCAATTACACGCCCTTCAATCTGCACATACTTGATGTATTTTTCCAGTTCAATCTCATGGCGCGCCTCCAATTCAACATGGGACAACACCTTGTGTTTGTGGAAAAGGTGCTTGGCCTTGTCTGTAACCAGTGAATCCAATGCCAGTGGGGTAGTCTTGAGGTTGGGCAATCCACGCCTTGCAGCTTCTTCCTGCCACTCATCACTGTATCCATCTCCTTCAAACAATACCGCTTTTGAGGCTTTGATGTAATTTTTGAGGATTTGCATGATGGCTACTTCTTTCTTGTCTCCTTTTTCGATCAAGGCGTCAACCTCAATTTTGAAAGAGCTTAAGGTCTCAGCCATGATGGTATTCAGAATAGTCATATTGTAGCCGCAGTTTGCAGAAGATCCAACGGCACGGAATTCAAATTTGTTTCCAGTAAATGCAAATGGTGAAGTCCTGTTCCTGTCAGTATTGTCAAGCAACAATTCAGGAATGTTCTTGTGGATGTCAAGCTTCAACATCACCTCATCCTGCTCGTCAAATTTATCACCAACACGCTCTTCTACTGCATTCAATACCTTGGTGAGGTATCCACCGATATAAGCAGAGATGATGGCCGGAGGGGCTTCGTTTGCGCCCAGGCGGTGGTCATTGCCTGCTGATGCGATGGCCGCACGGAGAAGGTCTGCATGATCATGAACGGCCTTGATGGTGTTCACAAAAAATGCAAGGAACATAAGGTTTGTTTTTGGCGTCTTTCCGGGCGCAAGCAGGTTAATTCCTGTGTCAGTTGCCATGCTCCAGTTATTGTGCTTGCCGCTTCCGTTGATGCCAGCAAAAGGTTTCTCGTGTAACAATACACGGAGTTTGTGGCGCTTGGCTACACGGGTCATCACATCCATCAACAAGGTGTTGTGGTCAACCGCAAGATTCAGTTCTTCGAAAATGGGAGCACACTCAAACTGTGCAGGAGCTACTTCATTGTGACGGGTGCGGAGTGGAATTCCGAGCCTGTAGGATTCATATTCAAAATCCCTCATGAAAGCATAAACCCTTTCAGGAATGGCGCCAAAATAATGGTCTTCCAATTGTTGTCCTTTGGCAGGAGAGTGACCGAAAACGGTTCTTCCTGTCATGATCAGATCAGGTCGTGCATTGGCCAGGCCCTCATCAATCACAAAATACTCCTGTTCCCATCCAAGGGTTGCAGTAACCTTGCCTACGTTCTTGTCAAAGTAGTGGCATACATCAACGGCTGCCTTGTTCAGGGAGTCAATTGATTTCAGCAAAGGAGCCTTGTAGTCAAGACATTCGCCGGTATATGAAACAAAGATGGTTGGTACGCAGAGGGTAAGGCCTTGTCCGATGTTCATGATAAAAGCCGGAGATGTTGGGTCCCAGGCGGTATAACCACGGGCCTCGAAAGTTGCACGGATGCCACCACTTGGGAAAGAAGAAGCATCAGGCTCCTGCTGGGTGAGTGCATTTCCATCAAACTCTTCTATGGCAGAACCATCACCCTTTAGGGTAAAAAATGAATCATGCTTTTCTGCAGATGTACCGGTAAGTGGCTGGAACCAATGCGTGTAATGGGTAACGCCTTTTCCTTGTGCCCATTGTCTCATACCTGCAGCGATCTGGCCCGCTGCGCTTCTGTCAATTTTTTGTCCGGTTTTGATGGAGCTTACCAAACTCTTGTAAGCATCGTCGCTCAGGAACTCCCTTGCAGTCTTTAAGGTAAAAACATTTTCACCAAAGATATCAGTAATCTTGGCTGGACTTTCAACGCTCACTTCTCCATTGACGGAAGTAAGGTTGTCAATTGCTTTGAAACGTAATGATTGCATATTTGTGGATTTTTGAAGACACAAAATTCACGAAAATCATCCGAACGAGCAATTATTTTCTCAAATTCCTTCATTTTGTTGGTGGTTCTGTGTATAAATGCTGTATAAATTTGATGAAACAGGATGTAACTCATTGATTTTTGGGAAGCTATAAATACATATAAATATTTATAATATGTATTAGGTTGTAATTGTTAAAAACAGTTTTGCACCTTCTCTTTACTCTTGGAGGTTTTTTTTACCTTCGCATTTCTTAATATAAACATGGAAACAACAGTAGAGACCGCCAAGCAGCTTGGACTGCTTCCCGAAGAATTTGAAAGCATCAAGCAGATCCTGGGACGAACACCCAATTTCAATGAATTGGCAGCCTACTCTGTCATGTGGAGTGAACATTGCAGTTATAAGAATTCAATAAAATGGCTTAAAACCCTCCCCCGTGACGGCAGCAAACTGCTAGTTAAGGCAGGTGAGGAAAATGCAGGACTCGCAGATATTGGAGATGGCTATGGTGTAGTATTCAAGATTGAATCGCACAATCACCCTTCGGCGATTGAACCTTTCCAGGGTGCAGCGACAGGTGTGGGTGGGATTCACCGCGATATATTTACAATGGGGGCACGCCCAATTGCGGCGCTGAACTCACTCCGTTTTGGTAATATCAATGATCCCAAGACCCGTCATCTGCTCAAAGGAGTTGTTGAAGGAATCGGCCATTACGGCAACTGCTTCGGTGTTCCAACGGTAGGGGGTGAAGTGTATTTTGAAAACTGTTACCATACCAATCCATTGGTGAATGCTATGAGTGTTGGTATTGTAAAGGTTGGACAGACTGTCAGCGCTACTGCTGAAGGTGAAGGGAATCCGGTCTTTATTGTTGGATCCGCCACTGGAAAAGATGGTATTGGTGGTGCATCCTTTGCATCAGCAGATATTACTGCAGAGAGTGCAAAAGATTTGCCGTCGGTTCAGGTGGGTGATCCATTCCAGGAAAAGAAATTACTGGAAGCCTGTCTTGAACTCATTCCTACGGGAGCTTTGGTGGGAATGCAAGACATGGGTGCGGCAGGCATCATTTGTTCTACAGCAGAAACCAGTGCAAAAGGCGGTGTGGGCATGAGGATTGATCTTGATAAGGTGCCCAAGCGCCAGCAAAACATGAAGGCCTGGGAACTCCTTTTGAGTGAAAGCCAGGAAAGGATGTTGATGGTGGTCACCAAAGGAAGGGAAAAAGAAGTACTCGATATATTTGAGAAATGGGATCTTCCTTGTTCTGAAATTGGAGAAGTTACTACGGATGGAATGCTGCGGTTCTACATGAATGGAGAACTGGAAGCAGTTCTTCCTGCAGAAAGTCTTGTGCTGGGCGGCGGCGCCCCTGTCAATGACAGACCATTTACGACTCCAGCATATTTTGAAAAAATTGCAGCGTTTAATCCTGCTGATGTTGTTGTACCAACAGACCTCAAAAATGTTGCCCAACAATTGGCTGTTATCCCCAATATTGCAAGCAAGAAATGGATTTATACGCAATACGACAGCATGGTTGGTACCGGAAATACTGCTACCAACAATCCTAGTGATGCACCTGTTGTATTGGTGAAAGAAACGGGGAAGGCACTTGCTGTAACAACAGATTGCAACAGCAGATATGTATATTCAGATCCCTACAAAGGAGCTATGATTGCAGTAGCAGAGGCAGCAAGAAATATTGTCTGCAGTGGAGGGGTTCCATTGGGTGTAACCAATTGCCTGAACTTCGGTAATCCATACGACCCTCAGGTCTATTTCCAATTTGTGGAGGCCGTAAAGGGAATGGGCGAAGCATGTAAAAAGTTTGACACGCCTGTTACCGGAGGAAATGTCAGTTTTTATAACCAGCATCCTGAAGGTGCTGTTTATCCAACCCCAACCATTGGTATGGTAGGCGTGCTTGATTCGCTTGATGATAAAATGACACTGGGCTTTAAGGCTGAAGGTGATCTGATCTACCTGCTTGGTCAATCAAACAACGATATCAATTGTTCTGAATACTTGCACAAGATCTGTGGTGTAGAATATTCACCCGCACCACATTTTGATCTGGAAGAGGAGTTTACAGTGCAACAGGCTGTGTTGAAATTGATTTCAGAAAAACTTATCCAATCTGCCCATGATATAAGCGAAGGTGGTCTTTTCATCACCCTCCTTGAAAGTGGCTTTGTTGCTGGGCTTGGATTTGAGGCCGCACAGGAAGATGTATCACTCAGGGCAGATGCATTTTGGTTCGGTGAATCGCAAAGCAGGGTAGTGGTTTCTGTATCACCTTCCAAACAACATGCTTTTGAAACATTGCTTGCTGCATCCGGAACCCAATCTGTATGCTTGGGGAATGTCAAAGGGACAGATGTTGTGATCAATGGTGAAAACTGGGGCGCTATTGCGGCTTGGAAAACGCCATATGATGATAAGATTGGATCGTTTTTTTCATAAAGTAAATTAATAGTATGTTTGTACGACCTTCAGATTTTTTTAAGCAATTTCTGCTGGTCCAATCATTATTCATTTCCGGGACCACAACCAGCCTGCGAGACTGATCAAAAAAGTTTAAATCGTATGACCAAGTACATTTTTGTAACCGGTGGGGTTACTTCCTCGTTAGGCAAGGGTATTGTTTCTGCATCATTGGCCAAGCTTCTTCAGGCCAGGGGGTTTAAGGTAACCATCCAAAAGTTTGACCCCTATATCAATGTCGATCCAGGAACACTGAATCCTTATGAGCATGGCGAGTGTTATGTTACCGAGGATGGCGCAGAAACCGATCTTGACCTTGGTCATTACGAGCGTTTCCTCAACAGCTTCACCACACAGGCCAACAATGTCACCACTGGAAGGATCTACCAGTCGGTGATCAACAAGGAAAGGGAAGGCGCTTACCTTGGAAAAACAGTCCAGGTTATTCCCCATATCACAGACGAAATCAAAAGACGCATGCAATTGTTGGCGGCGTCAGGATATGACATCATCATTACTGAAATCGGAGGAACTGTAGGCGATATCGAAAGCCTTCCATTTATAGAAGCCGTCAGGCAGTTGCAGTGGGAGCTTCCAGAAGAGGACTGTCTTGTGGTACACCTTACACTCGTTCCCTATCTCAAGGCAGCCAAAGAACTTAAGACCAAGCCTACCCAGCACAGCGTGAAAATGATGAGTGAAAATGGTGTGCATCCTGATATCATTGTATGCAGAACCGAACAGCCATTGTCCAAAGAAATAAAGGCAAAAATAGCCTTGTTCTGCAATGTGAAAATCGATGCAGTGATAGAAGCTGCTGACGCGAAAAGTATCTATGAGGTGCCCTTGCTGATGCAGCAAGAGCAGTTGGATATCATCTGTCTCAAAAAACTGAATATTACCTGGTATCCCGAGCCAGACTTAACCCTTTGGAAAGGGTTTCTTGATAAATTATACAACCCCACTTCAACTGTAACCATAGGTCTTATTGGAAAGTACATCGAACTGCAGGATGCATACAAGTCTATTCTTGAAGCCTTCATTCATTCTGGTGCCATGAACGAGTGCAAAGTGGAAGTGCTGGATGTGCACAGTGAGTTTATTACTGCAGACAATGTAAATGAAAAGCTCCAAGGCTTGGATGGTCTGTTGGTTGCCCCTGGCTTTGGTCACCGAGGTATTGATGGAAAAATCTTGGCCGTAAAATATGCAAGGGAGAATGACCTGCCGTTTTTTGGTATCTGTCTGGGTATGCAAATGTCAGTCATTGAATTTGCCCGAAATCAGCTGGGATTGCCTAAGGCCCATTCAACTGAAATGGATCCTGCAACGCCAGATCCGGTGATTGATTTGATGGAAGGACAGAAAGCCATTACCAATAAAGGCGGGACCATGCGTTTGGGTGCCTATCCCTGTATAATCGAAAAGGATACCCTTGCTTACCAAATTTATGGTTCAGAACTGATTTCTGAACGCCACCGGCACCGCTGGGAGTTCAACAACAAATACCTCGATGCCATGCAGGCTGCCGGGTTAAAGGCCAGCGGTTTAAACCCGGAAACCAACCTGGTGGAAATTGTTGAGATACCTGGTCATCCCTTTTTTATTGGCGTTCAGTACCATCCGGAGCTGAAAAGCACTGTAGAGAACCCACATCCTATTTTTGTTCATTTTGTCAAGGCTGCAAAAGCATTTGCAGCAAAAAAAGAAGTCAAAGACCCTGGCAGCTTGCAAGGGGATATGATCTGATAAAACATTCATTTACACGTAATGGGAGTTAGGGTTGGATTACAACCCAGTTCATTACCTTTGCCCCTCAATACTTCTACACATGAAATTTGAAAAGAACTCGGTCATTGGCATTGCACTGCTCGCCATCCTGTTCATTGCCTATTTTTATTTTACCCGCCAGGGCCAACTTGAACTCGAGGCAAAGCAAAAACAAATCAGGGACTCCATCGCTGCCATTCAGCCAGTGATCAAGGATACTGTTGCTGCTGTTGAAGCAAAGACGGATGCCGCAGCCCTTGTCGGAACGCCGGGAGCCTTTGTTCAGCAGGGTACGATTGCTGCTTCAACATCAGTATTAGAAAACGACCTCGTCAAAATAACATTCAGCAACCAGGGCGGGCGTCCTACAGCTGTTGAGCTCAAGCAATATAAATCCATAGACAGCAGCAATGTACAATTGGCTTCAGCAGGGTTCAACAAGCTTTCTTATCTCATCAATACAGGGATCAACCAGACTGCCTCTTCAGGGGATCTCTACTTCTCTCCATCGCAAGTCACTACCGATAAAGATGGAACTTCAACCCTTTCCTATACACTTTCTGACTCATCAGGAAAATCAATCGAGCACCGTTACCGTCTGGAAAAAGGGCAGTACATGTTTGAGTGGAACCTGGGCGTAAAAGGAGCAGACCGGTTGTTTACGAACAATACGATAAACATGCTTTGGCAAGTGCAGGCCGATCAACAGGAGCGGGATATCCAAACAGAAAAGCGTGAAACGCAATTAGGACTATACGCGCAAGATGGATTTGATTATTTTACCATGAGCGATGATCTCGTTAAAAATTGGGATGAGGGCCTCAAATGGCTGGGTATCAAACAAAAGTTCTTCAATACAACCATCATTGCAGAAAATGGATTCAGCTATGTAGACATCAATTGCAAGATGCCGGATGATTCACTTAAAATTGTTGCACAGACCACGGCCACCCTGCGCTCTAGTTTCCCTGCATCAACTGCAGTAAACCTTGGGTACAGGTTTTATGTTGGCCCCAACGACTTTGCCATCCTCAAGCAATACAAGATGGACATGGAAGACATGGTGAATCTTGGTCAGGGTTTTTATGCCTTCGTTAAGTACATCAACAGGTGGATTGTACTTCCTGTGTTTGGACTTTTTGAGAAGTATGTAGAAAGCCTTGGCTTGGCCATTTTGTTGCTCACGCTTTTCATTCGTTTGATGACCTCTCCTCTGGTGTATACTTCATATGTGAGTGGTGCCAAAATGAAGGCCCTTCGCCCAGAGTTGGATGTATTGAAAGAAAAGCTGAAAGATGATCAACAGGCTTTTAGCATGGAGCAAATGAAACTGTTCCGCACTGCAGGCGTCAATCCACTGGGTGGATGTATTCCTGCCTTGCTTCAGATTCCCATTTTCTTTGCCTTGTATAGCTTCTTCAATTCCAACATCACATTGCGTGGTGTGCCCTTCTGGTGGTCAAAAGACCTTTCCTCTTATGATGCAGTCTTCAGCTGGGATTTTAATATCCCTGGTTTGGGTAGCCATCTCTCCTTGTTCACAGTACTGGCAGTAGTGACAAGTTTACTGATCTCGTTGTACAGCATGAGCATGACTCCTGATCAGAACAATCCGGTCATGAAGTACATGCCCTATATATTCCCTATCATGCTATTGGGCATATTCAACGGGCTTCCTTCAGCGCTTACCTGGTATTATACCGTATCAAATGTCATCACGCTTTTATTGCAGTTTGTGATCCAGAACTATATCATTGATCATGATAAGATTCTTGCAGAAATTCAATCCAACAAGAAAAAGCCTAGGGAGAAATCCAAATGGCAGGAGCGGCTTGAGCAGATGCAGGCTACACAAAAAAAGGTCAATGATATGCAGCAAAAGGTAAAGAAAAAATAGTGACATGAAAAGATTCCTTCTTCCGATTTTTCTTTTTGCTGTTGCTCCCTCAATGGCACAAAAAAAGTTTTCAGAAGGAACCATTATATTCACCGTTTCAACCTTCGTTGACGGGATAAAGATTGCAGATGATGCAAAGGCTGTTCAGATGACCAAAGGTGGTCATCTGAGATCCGAGTTGAGCAGTTCAATCGGTAACACCATTACCATCTTTGACGCAAGAGAGGGTAAGGGCGCCGTGATTCGGGAATTGGGGTCCCAGAAAATATTGATTCCCCTTAACAGGGAAAACTGGGCCGAGACCAATGCCAAGTTTCAAAACCTTGCTTATGTATTCTCTGAAGACAGTATGGAATTGATTGGATTTAAATGCAGCAGGGCAGATGCTGTCTTGAAAGACAGTACTGTTGTTGGCATTTTCTTTACAAGGGAGATTTCGACAGAGAATCCTGAAGTGGATAGTCAGTTTGGTTCCTTGCCAGGGATGGCACTTCAATTTTCTTACACTAAAGGCAATATGATGGTAGTCTATACCGCCACCGCTATCAACTTCGACCCTGTGCCAATACAAAAATTTGATATACCGAGCGGAGGCTACAGGGTATTAAGTTATGAAGAGAGCAAAAAAGGAAGAAAATAATTAATCTCAGTGCTGTGGCTTCTGAGGGGTCTTGAAACGCTGAAGTATTCCCCTGTTTTTGTAAGGAATCATATAAGTGATGTTTCCTTTTTGGTAGGAAATTACCGAATTGAACATGTTCTCTTTACCCACTTTTTTAAAACCAAAAGACCTGTTTCCTGCGTAAGTGAAACCCGCATTCAGGTTGAGGGTGAGGTTCTTTTTCATGTTTGAAAAGGACGCCTTGGAAGATTTTGATTTAATGATGATGCCATCAACAGCGATTGCCGCATGTGACAATACTATCACTGCAACAAGTGCAACTGATTTCTTGAGAACATGGAGATATTTGCTGTGTAAGATTTTCATTATTAGTACAAAATTAACATAAATTCTCATATATGCAAGTTTTCCTAAGAAATTTATCAAAAAGCATTCTCTTCAAAAAGAAATGCAAAGGGTAGCAGAATAATCCCGGCAATTCCTTAACTTACAATAACCACTTAAAAATGACAGGAGAATCCAAATTGCCCGATAATGATGACATCCAAGACCTCCTGAAGGCCTTTGAGCGTTTGTGCGCAGGCAGGGGCAATGGTTTCCTCTCGGAGGAGTCGTTTGAGCGCATTATCGATCATTTTGATGACCAGCATACACTTGCAAAAGCGATGGAGGCTGCCGAAATGGGCATTCTGCAATATCCTTATTCCTGCACATTGCTGATAAAAAAAGCCGACCTGCTGATTGCCAACCGGCAATACAAACGCGCACTAGTTCTTTTGGACAAGGCCGAGATTTTGGATCGCAATGATATCGATATCTATGTCTTGAGAACAGATGCTTATTTGGCACTGGACATGCAAGACAAAGCGGTAGAATTGCTGGAAGAGGCGATTTTACAATTTGAGGGTGAAGAGAGGATAGATTTGCTTTTTGAATTGGCTGATGTATACGATGACTATGAGGCATTTGAAAAAATATTCGATTGCCTCAGGCTGATCCTTGAATACGATCCCAACAATGAGGAGGCCCTCTACAAGATCTGTTTCTGGACCGACTTTACTGGAAGGAGCGAAGAGAGTATTCGGCTGCACCTCAAAATCATTGAAGATTTTCCCTACAACGATCTGGCATGGTTTAACCTGGCAGCAGCTTACCAGGGTTTGCGTTTGTTTGAGAAGTCCATTGATGCATACCAGTACGCCATTGCCATCAATGAAAAATTTGATTTTGCTTATCGCAACATGGCCGATGCCATGATGCGATTGCATCGCTATAAAGAGGCTATTGAAAGCCTTGAAAAAGTGATTGAGTTGGCCCGTCCAGAGGACCTGATTTATCAGGCCATCGGATACTGTTATGAAAAAATCAAGAATTATGCCCAGGCAAGATTTTATTACCGAAAGGCATCCCATCTCAATCCAGATGATGCCAAAATTTACCTGAAAGTAGCAGGTACCTATATCAAAGAATCCAAACATGCCCAGGCCATCAAATACCTAGATACGGCCTTGCACATCAAGCGGCTTGATCCTGAGTTTAACCTGACCATGGGTGAATGTCTGGTTAAAGTGGGTAAAATGCGAGAGGCAGTGCATTATTTCATAGCAGCTGTTCAGGCAAGGCCCAAAAACATCAAGTCATGGGAAGCGCTTATTGGTTCCCTGTTCGTAAGTGCTCAGTACAAGGAGGCGCAAAAACAGGTGGAAATGGCTAGAATCAAAACGGGGAATAAACCCATGTTTGATTACTATGACAGCGCTATTTTATTGTCCATGGGCAACATCAAGCCAGGGCTGGATTTGCTGGAATCTTCCATTGAATCCCATCCCCGCTTGTTAAAGAAATTTCTCAAACTATATCCATCTTCCGTACAATTTCCACAGGTTGTAGAGCTCATCCTAAAAAACAAGAGAAGAAAGCGCATCTGAGCCCATGACCAGAATTGAGCTGCTATAGTTAACCATCTCTTTCGTATTTTTGGAAAAACTAATCTAGACCATGAATTTCAGTTTGTCGCAAATGCCTGACAGGTTTGTTAAGCCAAGAAAAGTGGGGATAACCATGGTGATGGACAAAGGGCTGACCCTCGACCAAGCCAAACAGTTTATTGAAAATGCAGTTCCCCATGTAGACATTATAAAGCTTGGATTTGGCACTGCTTATGTAACACCAAAGCTCCGTGAGAAAATTGCGCTGTATCAAGGAGCGGGAATACCCGTTTATTTTGGCGGTACGCTCATGGAAGCATTCCTGATCAGGAACCAGTTCAATGATTATATTTCGCTGTGCAAGGACTATGGGATTTCTTACATGGAGGTAAGTGATGGATCCATTACCATCCCTCACACAGAAAAATGTGGATACATAGAAAAGTTAAGCGCCATCGGAACGGTGCTGAGTGAAGTGGGAAGCAAAGATGCTGCACATATTATTCCGCCGTACAAATGGATTGAATTGATGCGTGCAGAACTTAATGCAGGGGCGACGTATGTAATTGCAGAGGCCCGTGAAGCTGGAAATGTTGGTATTTACCGGGGGAGTGGAGAAGTGCGTGAAGGGCTGGTTCAAGAGATCTTGACCCAGATTCCAGCTGAGAAAATCCTTTGGGAAGCCCCTCAAAAAGCTCAGCAACTTTATTTTATTGAACTCTTGGGTACAAATGTTAATCTTGGAAATATCGCTCCCAATGAGATCATTGCGCTTGAAGCCATGCGCATCGG
>JAIPBY010000023.1 GCA_021738605.1 Chitinophagaceae bacterium
CGGCGAATTTGCCAGCAACCAGGCATTGCTGGACCTGCCCAAATGGCTCACCGATGGCTATGTTTCTTATGTTGCTGAAAACTGGAGCCCTGTGCTGGATGATAAACTCAAATCAGCACTGTTATCTGGCAAATATAGGACTTTTTATCAATTTGCATTCAGTGAACCTTATCTGGCAGGACATGCTTTTTGGAGGTTCATTGGAGAACAATACAAAAAAGACAACATCACCTACTTCCTTTACTTGTCTCGGATCTACAAAAGCCTCAACGCTTCAAGTTTAAAAGTTACCAAGAAAAAATTCCGTGACCTGCTTACGGATTTCATGGACCTCGAAACTGAAAAATACCAGAATGATTTGAAAGGCAGACGCAACCTGCCCAAAGGAAATGTTGTGACCATTGAAGAAAAAAAGAATGGACGTGATTACTACCGATTTCAAGCCAACCCCATTGCCCGCAACAACAGCTATGCAATGGTGGAGTATAAAAAAGGCATTTACCGCGTAGTGTTAGATGATCTTTCTGATGAAAGAAAAACATTGTTGAAAGCCGGTGTGCTCAACAACCAGGATGAGTTGAATCCCAATTATCCTTTGCTGGCATGGGATCCCAAAGGATCAAGGATCCTGGTGGTATATACGGAAGAAGGTAAAATCAAGATGTTCATCTATGATGTAGTAGCAAGGATAAAAACTTTCAAACAGGAACTGGAAGGTTTTCAACTGATCCAGGATGCCAAGTTCATGCTTGATAACAATACCCTTATCCTGAGTGCCGTCAAAAATGGTCAATCAGATATTTTTGTTTACAAGGTCAAAGAAAACAGCGTACAACAAATCACCAATGATGTTTACGATGACCTGGACGCATCATTTGTTGCCTTTCCCAGCAAGACAGGCATCCTGTTCTCCTCCAACAGGCCCTCACCCAACGCTTCAAAAGCAGATACTGTTATCCCCTCAAGGAACAATTTCAATGTTTTCATGGTGGACAACTGGACCAAGAGCGAGTTCAGGCAAATCACACAATTGACCAATCAACCTTTCGGACAGGCAAGGTTTCCGTTGCAGTACAATGTGAACCATTTCACATTTGTGAGTGATGCCAATGGCATCGGCAACAGGTATGCAGGTTTCTTTACCACCCAACGTGCCGGCCTCGATACCTTGTACAGGATTGGCGATGAAATTTTACGCAACCCTGAGAGAAAAGAATTGGATTCAACCCTGAAGGCCTGGGAAAAAACAGCGCCGGATTCCATCGGTTATATTTCTATCACCAGTGACAGCACCTATGTTTTCCCCATCACCAATTACCAAAGCAGTTTGCAGGAAACCAGAGGAGCTGGAGACAACAACCAGGTCACAGAAGTAAGGCAGGAAGGTGACCTCAAATTCCTATATAAATTAAAAATCAACGACGCCGTTCTGGTCAAAAGAAATGTAAATGCAAGACCCACTGACTACATCAAGAAATTGATGGAGGATGAAAGGAAACGCAAAACAGGCCTCATGCTGTACCAGAAAGAAGAAAAAGAAGAGGCCAAAACAGAAAAGAAGAATGTGCTTTTCCAAACTGAGTTTGATCAGGATGTGAAAGACACAACAGCCCTTGTTGCAGAAGAATCCATGGTGCCCCAAAAAGAGGATGTGCTGAAGAAGGCAAAGATGTTTGACTACAGACTCAAATTTGCCTCAGATTATTTGGTTTCAGGTTTCAACAATTCAGTGATGGTCAACCGCTATCAACCCTATGGTGGTGGAGCCGGTCCGATATACCTGTCCAATACAGACAACCTGAATGGCATCCTCAGAATGGGAATATCCGACCTGATGGAGGACAAAAAATTCATTGGAGGATTCAGGCTGGCCACGAATTTGCGGGACAATGATTACCTCGCCTCTTTTCAAAACCTCCGGAAAAGATTTGATTGGGGCCTGACTTATTACAGGAGCAACCAGGAAAACTTTCCCATTTTTGATCCATCCGACATCAAATCTCAGTTGAGGAACAAACTTGCATCAAACCTCTACCAATTCAATGTCAGCTATCCTTTTGATGAAGTCAAAAGCCTCAGGGCCATAGTGGGATACAGGAGTGATAATGTGGTCATCACTTCAGATGCAAATTACAGTCCTACCCTTACGGCAACAGATACCCTCCTCAAATATGCATTGGTCAAGCTTGAGTATGTACATGACAATACCATCAACCCAACGTTGAACATCTGGAACGGATTCAGGTACAAGGTCTATGCAGACATCAATTCAAGGATGGTCAATGCACAGGGTTCAGGAAAATTCATGTTCAATATTGGAACTGATATTCGCTACTACTATCCGATCTACCGCAACTTCATTTGGGCAGGACGGGCAGCGGCCGATTTCTCTTTTGGCTCACAAAAACTCATCTATTACCTGGGTGGTGTTGAGGGCTGGCTGAGACCAAAATTCAACAATGCCATCATCCCGGCGCCAGACCAAAACTATGCATTCCAGACACTGGCACTCAGCCTCCGAGGGCATAACCAAAATGTTGCCAATGGTAACAACAATGTGGTCATGAATTCAGAATTCAGGCTACCCCTTTTCACCACCCTGTTCAACAGGCCGGTAAACAATGCATTCCTCCGAAACCTTCAACTGGTGCAGTTCCTGGACCTGGGTACTGCATGGAATGGAAAATTTGATAAAATACAAAGGCCATACTCCGCCTACGGTCTTCCCCCTGTACAGGTTAATGTGAAAACCGGCGGCATCGGACCATTTGTGGGTGGATATGGATTTGGTGCAAGAAGTACTTTGCTGGGCTATTTCCTCAGGGTAGATGCGGGTTGGCCCATGGGCAATTTCTTCAAAGGAAAGCCATCATGGTATTTTTCCCTCGGCCTTGATTTCTAATCAACCAAGAGAAAAAAACAATCTCAGGTAAGATTATTCTGCTTTTTCCATGCAAAGGTCCTCCGCTAACTTTTCTAGCTTCACACTAGAAAAAGGAGCAGGAAGGAATGTGCAAGAGAATACCATTTTTTAGAATTTTCCTGGCTTTGCTATTGGGTATTTTTCTGGATGCCAATTACCAGCCATTGCTACCTGCCTGGATTATCGTCCTGTCCTTTTTCTTTTCCTCGACGATTTGCTTTTTCAAATCAACCCTTATCATCCAATGGAAATGGGGCTGGATACTGGGGAGTTCCATGATAGGAATCCTCATTGCCATCGGTGGCATTTCCAATGCCATGAGATCCAACAGCAGAAAGGTATACCCAGCCCTGGATACCTCAGCTGTACTGGTTAGCATTACAGAAGGCCCAAAACAGGGCAGTGCTTCAAACAGGTATCTGGCAAGGGTTTACAAGGCGGACCAACCAATGCCCAACCCGATACTCACCACCTATATCTATATCAAAAAAACGGATAGCAGCAACTTTGTACCTGGAGATGTACTGCTTTCGATGACCTCGCCACAGCCGCTCAAAAACAATGCCAATCCAGGATCTTTTGACTATTTCACCTATTCCAAACGAAATGGTATTGGCTTTACGATGATGCTGGAGCACCCATCACAATACATCAAAATTAGTGCGTCGGCTCCCGGCAGCAAAGACTGGACCTACATCGTCAGGGAAAAGATATTGGCGATCATCAAGCAGCACATCAAAAACAAACAAAATGCTGGACTGGCGGAAGCCATGCTGATCGGTTATCGAGAGGACCTGGACAAGGAATTGCTGAATGCCTATACCAATACTGGCGTGGTTCACATCATTGCCATTTCCGGATTGCACCTGGGGCTGATTTTCATGTTGATGGACCTCTTGATTCGGTCAGTTGCGGGTAGAAAAAGAGCCACATGGGCTGGTCTTTTCATCAGCCTCCCATTGCTCTGGAGTTTTGCCATCCTCACAGGATCCTCTGCGTCTGTGATCAGGAGTGCCATCATGTTCAGCTTTATCATCATTGGCAAGGCCATTGGAAGAAAAAGCAATGGCATGAACAGCTTGCTGGGGTCAGCATGTGTGTTGCTACTTTGGAACCCCGACCTTCGGTTTGATCTTGGTTTTCAATTGAGCTATGCGGCAGTGGCCTCCATTTTGTTGTTTGACCAGGGAATCAAGAAAATGGTATTCTTCAAAAACAAAGCAGCCCTATACCTGTGGAGCATGGTCTCCATCACCTTGGCGGCACAGGTATTGACCACACCAATCGTCATTGCCAATTTTCACCGGTTTCCTACGCTTTTCCTTTTTACCAACCTTGTTGCAGTTCCCTTGTCCAGCCTGGTACTGATCATGGAAATAGTACTCTGTATTGTTCATCCGTTTGATGCGATCGCTACTGGATTGGGTTCAGCGATCAATATACTGATTCAATTGATGAATGACCACGTGCTGCTGATGGGCAACATTCCTTTTGGCATGATAGACCAGATTCATGTAAGCAATACAATGATGTTATTGATTTGCCTCTATGCTGCTGCATGGTATTTTCTGTTCACATCACCGGACAGGTTTGTTTTTCTATGCCTTGCTCTATTGGGACTGGCTTTACCGGTGGTGTATCTCATCGAAAGCATGCAGACCAGCAAAAAAAAGGAAATCCATGTGCTGAACACCTACGGAGCAACAACGATTGTCCACAGGCATGGCCAGTATGCTACCCTTGTTGCCTCAGCATCTTTATTGGACAACAAGAAAAAAACAAAAGAACTCCTCCGCCAAACAGGCCTTGCCCTTGGCATTGAACATTGGACAATTCAATCATTTCCAAACGAACCGGTCATGATCAACCTTCAGGAAGCAAAACAAACCAAGCCATGGGTATTGCTCTGCCACGCAAAATCCATCTCACTCAATAACCTGAAACATGAGATCAGAAAAGAAACCCTGATGCTTGCAGATGCATCAACACCATTGTGGAAAATTAAGCAATGGGAAAAAGAAGCACAAAAGTTACATTTGCGCTTTAAATCAATTCCCGAAGAGGGGCCATACACGATTCGCTGCCACCAAACCCAATAATGATGCAAAAACAAATCCGCGCTGCACTGATCTCCGTTTTCTACAAGGATGGCCTTGAACCATTGGTCAGGCTCCTGAGTGAAAATGGCGTCGCCATTTATTCCACTGGTGGAACACAACAGTATATTGAACAGCTGGGCCTGGAGTGTATTCCGGTTGAATCTGTAACTGACTATCCCTCCATCCTTGGAGGAAGGGTCAAAACATTGCATCCCAAGATTTTTGGCGGCATCCTTGGAAGAAGGGCTGTAGAACAAGACTTGGCTGAAATGAAAGAGTATGCTATTCCACAAATTGACCTGGTCATTGTTGACCTGTATCCTTTTGAAGAAACAGTAGCCAATACAACAGAAGAAAAACTCATCATTGAGAAAATTGATATTGGTGGGCCTTCCATGATCAGGGCTGCCGCCAAAAACTTCAGCGACCTGGTGGTCATTGCATCTAAGTCCGACTATGCCCCATTGGTAGAAATCCTCAGGGAACAACAATGCACTACCACCCTGGCACAAAGAAGAAATTTTGCAGCCAAAGCTTTTGATATTGTTGGCAATTATGATGTGGCCATTGCACAATATTTCACTGCAGACAATACCAATCAATTCCTGCATTCATCAGGAAATCCCCAGATCATGCGCTATGGCGAGAACCCTCACCAGCAAGGCATTTTCTTCGGAAAACTCAATGAGTTGTTTGACCAGTTGCATGGGAAGGAGCTATCCTACAACAACCTGGTGGATGTTGAGGCTGCAGTACAATTGATTGCTGAGTTCCAAGGAGAAACCGAATCTACTTTTGCCATCATCAAGCACACCAATGTATGTGGAATTGCTACAAGAGAAAATGCAGCAGAAGCCTGGAAATATGCCTTGCAAGGTGATCCAGAAAGCGCTTTTGGCGGTGTGCTGGTTTGCAACAGCACCATCGACATATCAACAGCAGCTCAAATCAATGAGATTTTTTTTGAAGTACTGATTGCCCCTGCATTCGATGCAGATGCGCTCGAAGTGTTGACCACAAAAAAGAACAGGATCCTGCTCATCCAGAAAAAAGATCATCCTGCAACAAAACAATTCAAATCGCTCTTGAATGGTGTATTGGTCCAAGACCATGACAAAGGTAATTTCGAAAAATGGGAAGAGTCCGGCGCAAGGGCAACTACCGAAGAAGAGAAGATCGACCTGATTTTTGCCAACAAGGTATGCAAGCACCTTAAATCAAATGCAATCGCCATTGCAAAAAACAAACAGTTGATTGGAAAAGGCTGTGGACAGACCTCCCGCATTGATTCCCTCAGGCATGCCATTGAAAAAGCCAAGCAATTCAATTTTGATTTGAAGGGTGCTGTATTGGCCAGTGATGCCTTCTTTCCTTTTGATGACTGCGTAAAAATGAGCCATGCAGAAGGCATCGAGTCCTTTATCCAACCCGGAGGTTCCATCCGGGACAAAGACTCCATTGCATACTGCCAAGAAAGCGGATTGGCCATGGTGATGACAGGACTCAGACATTTCAGGCACTGATGCCGGGCCGTACACACATCAACAAATCAGAAAAGTCCAAAGCCCTTTTTGCGGTGGGTGTGGTTTCCATTCTGTGGGGTACAACGTGGCTTGCCTCTAAAATAGGGGTGGAATACATCCCCCCACTGCAGCTTTCGGGCTTGCGGCACTTCATAGGCGGTGGTTTGTATGTGATCTATTTCACGTTTTTCAGGAAAATGCTTCCCCAAAAACACCAGCTTTGGCAAATATTTTGGATGTCCATCCTGATGTTTGTGATCAGCAATGCGTTTAGTGTTCTTTCAGTAAAATACATGCCCAGCGGAATAGGCTCAGTTGTTGGTGCCATCATGCCCATCTGGGTTGTATTGTTTACCGGTCTTGTTTTCAATAAAGTCAGATTCAAACGCAAAACCATTGTTGGCATTGCTATGGGTTTTGCAGGAGTAGTGATAACCTTTTTTGACTTCGTTGAACATATCATGTACACGGATTTCTCGCTGGGCATCCTGTATGGTGTGATTGCGAGCATTGCCTGGGCGCTTTCCTCCCTGTTCACGGCCAAGCAGGCAAAAGACATGGACCCCTATTTTTCATTGGGATGGCAGATGTTTGTAAGCGGCTGCTTGCTTTCGGTCTTCTCCTTGATCACGGGGAATTTCGTTCCAGTTTCGCAAATACCCATGAACGCATGGTTGTCTATAGGATACCTGGTATTGATTGGCTCTGTGATTGCATTTGGCGCTTATATCTATGCACTGAAACGTTTGCCCACTGCACTGGTTGCTGTACATTCCTACATCAACCCCATTGTTGCCATTATCCTTGGTAATATCTTGATGCAAGAAAAATTAACCGCCTTTATTGTTGGCGGCACAATGATTACCCTCTGGGGGGTTTACCTGGTCAACAATAGTTTTAAGAAGGCTAAGGCTTAGGATTTTCTTGCTTTTCGCTCCACAACTCATTAAAGGTTTTGGCAGGAAAATCAAGGTCAGCACGTTGTCCGGTCCATCCCTTGAACAATTTATTGATCATCCAATTCTTGATTTTGCTGCTACCAAGATTCATCATTTTCCGGTGAAGCATGCCCTGCTGCCAGGCTGCCCAAGCAATTTTCTCCATCATGTTTCCCTGCCCGGAACGGACCGCCTCCCTCCTGTTGTACAACAAGAGCTCATGCAGGTTGATCTTTACCGCGCACACTTCCGTACAATTTCCACAAAGGGAAGAGGCATGGCTCAGGTGTTTCCACTCACCAAGGTCTTTGAGATTGGGTGTAATGACACTGCCGATGGGGCCACTGTAGGTAGTTCCATAACTATGCCCCCCAATATTCTTATATACAGGACAGGCGTTCAGGCAAGCTCCGCAACGGATACAATAAAGGCTTTCCCTTGATACGGGATCCTGCAGGATATTGGTTCTTCCATTGTCCAAAAGAATGACATACATCTCATCAGGACCGTCCATTTCTGTTGATTGACGTGGGCCACTGATGATGGAATTGTATACTGTTACTTGTTGACCCGTTCCGTAGGTAGAAAGCAGTGGCCAGAAAAGAGCAAGATCATGCAAGGAAGGAATAACTTTTTCTATCCCTGTGATGACAATATGTGTCTTGGGAAAGGATGCGCTCAACCTTGCATTGCCTTCGTTCTCTGTTACTGCTATACTGCCTGTTTCCGGAATGATAAAATTGGCACCGGTAACGCCCACTTCCGCTTCCGCATATTTTTTCCTGAGCTTTTCCCTTGCTACAAGGGTGAGCTCCTCTGGTGTAAGGTCAAGCGGTGTATGCAGGTGCTCATGAAAAACACGGGCAACATCTTCCTTGCTCTTGTGCATCGCAGGGGTAACAATATGATAAGGTGGCTCGTTGTCCAGCTGTTGTATGTATTCCCCCAAATCGGATTCAATGCTGTCGATACCATTTTTTTCAAGGAAATCATTGAGGTGAATTTCTTCCGTAACCATGCTCTTGCTCTTGACCAGCGTTTTGCAATTCTTTTCCTTGCAAATCCTGAGGATGGCTTCATGGGCCTGTTCAATTGTTTCGGCCCAGATTACCTTGCCACCATTCCTGAGAAAATTGATCTCAAATTTTTCCAATTGAGCATCGAGGCTTTCAAGTGCTTTCCACTTGGCATGCTTTGCTTTTTCCCTGGCAAAATTGATGTCTGAAAACTGTTTTTTTCCCAGCGGTACAACTGCATTGTACTTTCCGATATTATGGTTGATGGTTTTGCGATGGGATAAATCCGCAGCTTTTACAAAACTTTTCTCCTTAAAAACCGAAGCTTGATTTGACATGGGTTAATTATTTGTTCAGCTTTTTATCACCATTAAAATATTCCTTTGCCACCTGATCAAGTGCATCATAAAATCCTTCACCGTAAAGTCTTGTGATGGGTTCTTTCAGAAATTTATATACTGGCACTTTCAGCTCCGCACCCAAGCTGCATGCAGGGCTGCACATGTCTTCACGGGGTTCATAGTTGAGCATCTCATGGTTGGTATACCGGCTCTTGCTTTTTTTGATGGGATAGAGATGGCAGGAGATAGGCTTCTTCCATTTGATCTGGCCTTTGTTGTAGGCCTCTTCAAATACGCATTTTATGATCCCCTGCTGATCACGCACCCCATAGGTGCATATTTTGTTTTCGACTGTTGGCGTAACCCAGCCAAACTCACGGTCGTAGCGATACAATCCATTTTTTTCTACTTCTTTGATACCATCTTTTGTCATCAGTGGCTTGACAATTTCATAGCTCTTGTTTACCTCATCAAGTTCTTGATCTGTCAGTGGTGCGCCCGCATCACCGTCCTCGCAACAGCCGCCCTTGCATTTGCTGAGGTTGCAAACAAACTGCGCTTCTACAATATCATCGCTAACCAGGATATCATCAATAACAATCAAAATGAAGAGTTTATGCAAAAATAAGGGTTAATTGGTCGCCCCGAAAAGCATGTTTTGCACACTATCAAAGGCTCATCATCTCCTTGAACCTGACAGCCTGGCGCCTGGAAACTTCAATCTTTTCTCCTCCCTTTATTTCAAGCAATAATCCTCCATTGAAAAACGGCTCAACCCTTTCAATCATGCGCAGGTTTACAATGTGCTTGCGGTTGGCCCTGAAAAATGTTTTTGGATCAAGCCTTTCTTCCAGGGAATTCAGTGATTTAAGGATCAATGGCTTGTTGGCGCCAAAGAATACCCTTGCATAGTTGCCAACCGATTCAAACAACCGGATTTCTGCCAGTTTCACAAACCAGCATTTTTCACCATCTTTTACAAAAACCTGGTCCGATTCTGAAAGAGACATCCTGAGTTCCGATCGGTTTTCTGAAAATATCATCTCTTTTTCATCGATGGCCAAAAACTTTTGAACAGCATCTGAAAGGCGTTTGGGGTCGATGGGTTTCAACAGGTAATCCAGTGCATTGACTTCAAATGCACGGATGGCATATTCATCATATGCGGTAGTAAAGATGACGGCTGGCAACCTCTCCAATTCCCGTAAAAGATCAAATCCAGTTTTCACTGGCATTTGAACATCCAACAAGATCAGGTCAGGTGTCATTTCAGTGATCAGGTTGAGGCCCTCGTCAGCATTGGCAGCTTCTCCGATAACCTCTATTTCAGGATGAAGGGCAAGCATTTTTTTCAATTCATTCCTTGCGAGTCTCTCGTCGTCAATGATGATGGCGTTTTTTTTCATAAGTTCCTATTAAGAAAGCGGAATAATCACTTTTGCTTCAACCATGTCTTTGTTCAGCTGTTCAATTGAAAAACTGGCAGCATCACCAAAAATCAACAGCAACCTGTTCGATGTGCTTTGCAGGCCAAATCCTTCATGATCAGGCTGAATGACCAACAACCCAGTATTGATGACCGACAATACAAGTTGTCCATTCGTTTCACTGGCCAGAATAGAAATCTCCCCCTTGTGCATTGTTTTTCCAATGCCATGTTTGATGGCATTCTCAACCAATGTTTGCAGCATCATGGGGGGAACCTGATGATCCAAGGTCTCATCATCGATGCCATATTGTACATTTAGTCTGTCTTCAAACCTGATCAACTCCAACGCAAGATAATCCTTCACAATATTCAACTCTCGCTCGAGTGTGATGGTTTCGTGCTGATCAGAAGACATGCTGTAACGAAGGATATTGCTCAATGCCGTAACCGCTTCGCGGGCCCTGTTGGGATCCTCATCAATCAAGGCCCGTATGCTGTTCATCGCATTGAAAATAAAATGCGGATTGATATGGGATTTAATGGTCTTTAGCTCAAGAGACTTTACCAAGGCTTCCAATTTCAGGTTGTCCAGTTGGTTTTTTCTTGACTCTGCCACATAATGGTAGATAAAATAAATACAGTTCCAAATGAAAAGATAGATGAAGGAAGAGAAAACATTGCTGCTGATTTTCTGGGAAATGGCCCATTGGGCTTCTTCCTTGTATTCAAGTCCCGCAAGCATGCTCAGATAGGTTTCCCCTATACCCACAGCCGTTGCGAATACGACTGAAACCAGGATAAAGCCCATCAACTGGAAATTGATGTTGCGCTGCAGCAGCTTCAGCCATTTGATGGTCAACCGCATGAAATGGGACATCAGCAGGCCGATGACAACATATACTCCCAAACGACCAATAAACTGGGCATCAAAAAGCTTGTAGGTAAAAGCAAAGAAAATGTTGATGCCAGCAAACATCAACCAGCCCAAGAATTGGAAAAGCCAGTATTTTGATATGTTCCAGAGGTATAGATCCATTAATTTCAAAGCTATACAATTGAATAAGAAGGGAAAAATGGTTTTTTACAGGAGGCTTTTCAGGCCGGTTGACTGGTAAAACCCCCAAGAATGGACGGCGGGACCTCGCCATTGGATAATGCGCCTTTGGATGGTATAATCCTTATTTTGACTAACTTTATGTATTCCAAGCAAGGGCAAGCCCGAACAAATAGCATCAGTCCTTGTTTAAATTTACATCGCTACAAACTGCATTCAATATGACACAAATCGAAGCCGGTGCATTGCTCAAGCAAATCAACTCTCCCAACGATCTTAAAAGGATCGGCAAGGATGAACTATACAAGATTTGTGATGAATTAAGGCAATATATTGTTGATGTTGTCAGTGTGCATGGCGGTCATTTTGCAGCAAGCCTTGGTGTTGTTGAACTTTCTGTAGCCCTTCATTACGTGTACAATACCCCTTATGACCAATTGGTCTGGGACGTAGGCCACCAGGCCTATGGCCACAAGATCCTTACAGGAAGAAGAGACAATTTCCATACCAACAGAAAATACGGTGGACTCAGTGGTTTTCCCAAAAGAACTGAAAGTGAATACGATGCTTTTGGCGTAGGCCACTCTTCCACGTCAATTTCTGCAGCCCTGGGGATGGCCATTGCCGCAAAATACAATGGCGAAAAAGACAAGAAATCTGTGGCTGTTATCGGAGATGGTTCAATGACTGCAGGAATGGCCTTCGAAGCCATGAACCACGCAGGCGTAACAGATGCCGACATGCTGGTCATCCTGAATGACAATTGCATGAGCATTGACCCCAATGTAGGATCACTAAGGGAATACCTTACAGACATCACCACTTCCCATACCTACAACAAACTGAAAGATGATATCTGGAATACCCTTGGAAAACTTCCCATAGGAGGAAATTTCAGCAGGGAAATGGCCAGCAAGTTAGAACACAGCATCAAGGGTTTCATCAACAAACGGAGCAACCTGTTCGAGTCCATGAACATGCGGTATTTCGGTCCAATTGATGGACACAACATCACCAAACTCGTTGATACCCTCAAAGACCTGAGGGATATACCGGGACCAAAGCTGCTCCACATCATCACAACCAAAGGAAAAGGATATGCACTGGCCGAAAAGGACCAAACCAAATGGCATGCCCCAGGTTTGTTTGATAAAGTGACTGGCGAGATTTACAAAAAAACGTTTGATACACCCCAGCCACCAAAATACCAGGATGTATTTGGCAAGACCATTGTTGAGCTGGCTGAAAAAAATAAAAAGATTTTTGGCATTACCCCGGCAATGCCATCCGGTTCATCACTGAAGTTCATGATGGATGAAATGCCTGACAGGGCCTTTGATGTTGGTATCTGCGAACAACATGCTGTGACGTTGAGTGCAGGCATGGCAACGCAGGGATTGAAGGTTTTTTGCAACATCTATTCCTCCTTCATGCAGCGAGCGTATGATCAGGTGGTGCATGATGTGGCCATACAAAAACTACCGGTGGTATTTTGTCTGGACCGTGCAGGACTGGTTGGCGATGATGGGCCCACGCACCACGGTGTCTATGATATCCCCTATATGCGCTGTATTCCCAACATGATTGTGTCTGCCCCCATGAACGAGGCGGAGTTGAGGGATCTCATGTATACGGCACAGCTTGAAACCACCAATTTGCCTTTTGTCATTCGCTATCCACGGGGCGAGGGCATGATGCCTGATTGGAAAACAACCATGAAGGAAATTGAGATAGGCAAAGGGCGCAAACTCAAAGAAGGAAAAGAGATTGCCATCCTGTCATTTGGGCATCCGGGCAATTTCGCTGCTGCGGCCATCAGAAACCTGATGGCAGATGGCATCACCCCGGGTCACTACGACATGCGTTTTGCAAAACCACTGGATGAAGAAATGTTGCATGAAGTATTTTCAACATACAACAAAATCATCACCGTTGAAGATGGTACTGTTGTTGGAGGTATTGGCGCAGCCATTTTGGAATTCATGGCTGAAAATGGCTACAAGGCTGATGTAAGGATCCTGGGAATTCCGGATCGCATTGTTGAACATGGCTCACAGAAGGAATTGCACAAGGAGTGCCATTACGATGCAGAAGCGATTGCTACGACAGCAAGGGAGATGATGAAAGCTGTTGTCAGCGTTATTCAATAATGGTGACCAACTGATCTTCAGGTCTTTCATCATTGTATTCAATGATGAAATTGTTTTTTCCTTCACCAATGATGATGGCCAGATAACTTTGTTGAACAAGTTCCAGTAAGGTAAGGAATAGAAAAATGGCATGCAGCCTGTCCTGACAAACGTCAAATACCTTTTCAAAAGACATGGTCTTTTCCTGGGCGCTGACTTTCAGCACATACTCACGGGTTTCATCCATGGTATAGTTGTACCTATAGACAACATGCTGCGGTTTGTTCTGGCGATCGTGCACCCTTTGCATCACCTTTTCAAAGACTTTCATCAGTTTGAAAAGCGAGATGGATTGTATCTCCGTTCCTTCTGAAGACTCCTCACCTATGGCATAAAGATCTTGCTGGAGGTTGCCCCGCTTCACCATGAACATCCGCTGTTGTTCAAGCTCCGCAAGCTTTAAAGAAGCTTCCTTGAATTTTTTATACTCAAGAATTTTATCAATCAATTCTTTTCTTGGATCAATCTCATTACCCTGGTCATCCAGCTCTTTTCGGGGAAGCAACATTTTTGCTTTGATCCTGATCAGGGTGGAAATGAAAAGAATGAACTCACTGCTCAATTCTATATTGTCCTCCTCAGACTTTTTGATAAAAGCCAGGAAGTCATCAATGATGCTGGTGATGGGGATATTGTAAATATCTAACTCATCTCTTTCAATGAAGAAAAGCAAAAGGTCGAACGGACCTTCAAACTGAGGCAATCTGATCTGGTAAGAGGCAGTATTCAAAACAGTTGAATTGAAGTGGGTAAGGCGACAAATATAGGAAATTGATGCAAATAATGAAGATGGGTAGGCAATTTTAACGACCTTCACGAACCAAAATCGTTTAGCGTGAAATGGATCCTGTTCATCATTCTCTGCCTCACCTGGGGAAGCTCCTTCATCATCATGAAAGAGGGAATGGAAATACTGAGTCCTTATCAACTGGCTTCCATCAGGATAATCTCAGCCGGCCTGGTCATGCTTCCATGGATTAGAACCGCCTATAGGGCTGTTCCGAAAAAAGCGGTGCCCGCCCTGATCCTTTCTGGATTTTTGGGGACCCTTTTCCCTGCCTACCTCTTTTGCATTGCCCAAACCAAAATTGACAGCTCGATTGCTGGAATCCTCAATGCACTCACACCAATTTTTACCCTGGCCATCGGGATGTTGTTCTTTAACCTTAGGGTAGGATGGATCAAATGGGTGGGCATGTTACTGGGTTTTGCCGGAATGCTGGTCCTGGTTTTGGGTGCTTCAAGACAAATCAACATGCAATACATTGGATATACATTTTTCGTCATTATTGCCACCATCTGCTATGGCTTGAATGTAAATGTGGTGAACCAATACCTTAAAGACGTTGCCCCCTTGCACATTGCAACCATCGCCTTTACGGCATTGATCATACCCAACCTGATCATCCTGGCCTCAACAGGCTATTTCTCCGATCCGAATCTTCTAAATGGTAGTTTTTCCAGGGGAACAGTTGCAGGTGCTGTTTTGGGTATAGTTAGCACCTGTCTGGCATCTGTCATTTTCTATACCCTGATGAAAAAAGCGGGACCAGTTTTTGCATCCATGGTAACCTATGGGATTCCTTTGGTGGCCATGGGATGGGGCTTAGTAGCAGGAGAAACCATCACTGCTGTACAAGTCATGGGGATGGTCGTGATCCTGGGAGGCGTAAGACTGGCCAACAAATAGACCTATACACTCATGATTTCCTTTTCCTTGGCAGCAAGATGCTTTTCAATAAGGGCAATGAATTTATTGGTCATCTCCTGAATTTCCTTTTCGGCATCAGTGGCTATATCTTCACTCAAACCATTTTTCTGCATTTTTTTCACTTGTTCAATGGCATCTCTTCTGATGTTGCGGATGGCAACTTTGGATTGTTCGCCTTCATTTTGAACCCTTTTTACTATTTCTTTCCTCCTTTCCTCAGTCATAGGGGGAAGAAAAATGCGGATGATGCTTCCGTCATTTTGTGGTGTCACACCAATATTGGCGGCAATGATGGAGCGCTCAATCAGTTGCAACATGTTCTTCTCCCAGGGCTGAATGGTAAGTGTTCTGGCGTCAGCAACAGAAATATTGGCCACCTGGGCAATTCCGGTTGGAGCACCATAATAATCTACAGTAAGTCCATCAAACATCTGAGGATTTGCCCTGCCGGCACGAATTTTAGTAAGCTCTGATTCAAGATGTGAAATTGCTTTTTCCATCGTGGCAGTGGCATCTAACATGTGCAATTCAAGTTCTTCAGACATAAAGGGAAATTTTGTCTGCAAATCTACTGAATGAAAATAGAATGAGGGAAATAAAAGAAATGCTAATTCTTGAGTTCTGGCGTCTCGGGGATTTCTTTAAATATGATTTTGGGCTGATTTGTAGTCTGGATTTCAACTGATTCTTTCATTTTACCCTCATTTACTGAAGGAAAGGGGATTGATTCAATGTAGACAACAAATACTGTACCAATTGCGAAAATACCAGCAATTATAAAATTGATTCCCAGCGGCTGAAAAAGAATTGCGAAAACGATGAACACCATTGACAAGATTCCCAGAATAAATGAAATTTGTAAATGGCTGAACCCTTTATCCAACATCAGGTGGTGAATGTGATTTACATCAGACTCAAAGGGTGAGCGACCACTAAAAACACGCTTAATAAAAATCCTTAATGTATCCATCAGGGGAACAAATAATACTGCAAACCCAATGGCAGGAGCTGCGGAGAATTTAAGCATTGTTAAGGGCAAACTTTCAGCATTGATAAATCTGATCACCAATACCGCATTAACAAATCCAATAAAAAGAGACCCAGTATCTCCCATAAATATCCGGGCGGGAGAATAATTATACCTAAGAAATGCCAAAAGGCTAGCAGCCATTGAAAATGAGATCATGGAATATGAATAATCCTTTTCAATTAGAAAAACCAAGCCAAAAAATAATGCTGAGATGATGCCTATTGTGCCTGCCAATCCATCGATTCCATCAATAAGATTAAACGCATTTACAATGGTTAAAATTGTGAGGTATGAAAATAATATTGCGATCAAAGGATTTAAATCAGTAATTCCCAAAAACCCGTGGAAGGACGTCAATTGAACATGTCCGACATGGATGATGATAGAAGCAGCAACCAATTGACCGAAAAGCTTTAATTGTGGTGAAATCATGAAGACATCATCCAGGAACCCTACTAAAAAAATAACGGATGAAGCCCCTATGAAAACAGTCAAATGGCTGGAACTTTTAAGAAGCGCCATCGCAACCAATGTTATAAAAATTCCACCAAATATGGCGACGCCTCCCAAGCTTGGTACTGGAATGAAGTGCACTTTTCTGTTACCTGGTAAATCAAATACCTTTTTTGCATCAGCCAACTTTATCACCAATGGCAAAACATTGTTAGAAATGAAAAAAGATACCAATGTTGTAACAATCAGCAAAAGCATTCA
>JAIPBY010000024.1 GCA_021738605.1 Chitinophagaceae bacterium
AGCAGCCAGCCAAAAGCAAGTCCTGAGACTTCTTTTACGCCATACAATAACAATGTTTTTTGAACGGCAAATTGATAAGCGCCAATGCCTCCTTGGGTTGCAATCATGGCAAAACTACCAAATGTTAGGATAGATAGGGAAGGTACCCATCCAAGTTGAACGAGGTCTTGCATGGCATAAAAACCAACCCTGATGCTGGCGAGGTAAAGAAACCATATGGTCATTGTGTGTACAATGAACATGAATTTGTTTTCAACCTTCCTGACACTGATCAGACCCTCAACGATTCCTTTTATCCAGTTCTTTATTTTTAAAAGGAAAGAAGAATGGCGGGACTTTATATATATCAAGTAGCCAAGGGCAGCCAGGGACAACAATAAAATGCTCAAAAACAAAATAGCTGTTGGTGAAGCATTGATTTTTGACAGAATTTGATCAAAAAGTTCCTTTGCGTATCCGCCAACAAGGTCAATTTGGGTTGAAATAGCAAGCAAGATTACTAAAACAAGGCAAATTAGGTCTAAAACCCTTTCCGCAACCATTGTTCCTATTAGTTTGTCAACAGGAATTTTTTCGTATTTGCCTAGTAGGCTGCATTTCATCACTTCTCCCAACCTCGGAAAAAGAAGATTAAAGAAAAAACCTGTAAGTACAGCAAGAAAAACATTAACAGTTCCAGGGCTTTTTCCTAATGGTTTAATCAACATTTTCCACCGGATGGCCCTTATGTAATGACTGAGCACAATAATAATGATACAAGGAACAATAATACTTGGTTTAGCATTGAAAACCAATTCTTTGACTTTATTGATCTCATTTTCCGTAAATGATTTTGTAGAGAACCAAACAAGGAAAACGCCCAATGAAAGGAAAATAATGAACTGCAATATTGTTTTAATCCTTTTGATGAACATTCATTGGTTTTGAATGGTAAAGTTAACCAAATGCTTGGTTGGAGAAAATGTAAATCTTTGTAAAATTCAGCCTAAAAGGACCTGAAATGGCTGTTGGCAGGCAAATCCGATAAAATTTCTTATTTTTGCATGCAATTTCGTCCGCTTCATCAATCCAAACAAATGGTAAGCAAAAAAAGAATTCTCTTTATAGCCAACGAGATGTCGCCTTACCTTGAACTCACAGAGTTCTCGGAAATCGTGAATAAACTTGCGATTAAAGCCAACGATACTGGTTATGAAGTAAGGTGCATCATGCCCAGATTTGGAACAATCAACGAAAGAAGACACCGTCTGCATGAGGTGGTTAGGCTTTCTGGCATCAATATTTCTATTGAAAACGATGATTATCCACTCCAAATCAAGGTTGCATCACTTCCTAATGCCCGGCTCCAGGTGTACTTTTTGGATAATGAAGATATGTTCAAGCGTAAATTTGTTTTTCAGGATGAAAATGAAAAGTGGTACGACGATAACGGTATTCGTTCCATTTTTTTCTGCAAAGGAGCCCTTGAAACGGTTAAAAAATTCGGCTGGCCTCCAGACATTATCCATTGCAGTGGCTGGATGACCAGCCTTATTCCACTTTTTTTGAAAACAGCCTATAAAAAAGAGCCTGTGTTCAGCAATAGTAAAGTATTGTTCACCATGGGTCAGAATACTTTTGCGGAAAAGCTGGGTGATGATTTCCTTAAATTAAGCATGATCAATGTTGGCATCAAAGAAAAAGATTTGGAGCCCTATAAAAACATCGATAATACAGCCTTATTCAATGGAGCGGCTACGTATGCTGATGCTATTTCATTCGGTGATGGGGAAGTAGAAAAGGTGTTAATTGACCAGTTTTCCAAAGTGAAAGGCAAAAAAGTAATTCCCTACAACCAAGACTCTGATTTAACAGAGTATTTACAATTGTATGGCGACCTTGCAAACAAGTAATTTATCAGTCAGGAAACGTTAAATTTTATTAAGTGAGATATCGAAGTTTGTTGAAAGTCCTGGTTTTTGTTTTTTCAATCGCTTTTTTTTCTAATTGTACCAAAATAAAGGGTACAGATATAGGTGCAGGATTGCTTCCAGCCATTGATAATGTCATTACATTTGACACTAGTTTTGAAGTACTAGCTTCTAATTTTACTACACCAGATTCACTCGTTCCTCGTCTGGGCAGAGACATCAATGGCAATGCAGGTCAATTTATCCTTGGACATATTTCCAATGATCCCCAGTTTGGAAAGACTACAGCTTCCATTTTTATGGAGTTAAAGCCATCCAATTACCCCCTTTATTTCGAGAATGTCGCTGACAGCCTGTACCTCGATTCTGCAGTACTTTGCTTGCGATGGACCAATACTTTTGGAGATACCAATGCGCTCCAAACCATCAATGTTCACCGCATTTCAGAAAAACTGAAACCAGATTCAGCTTATTTTACCACCAAATCTGTTCAATATGGTGAACTAATCGGATCCAAAACATTCGCACCTTCTGCTTTGAATGATTCACTTTTTCTCTTCAGGCAAAGTTTGAACAACCAGCTGCGCATCAGGCTCAATAATACTTTTGCAAGGGCTCTCCTGTCATTTGACACCACTGGTCAAAGTCCATATAAGTCAGATTCTCTCTACCGTGATTTCCTCAAAGGTTTTGCATTGGTTCCTCAAACCAGCGGCAGCAATGCCAATGCCCTCATGAGTTTTGCTATGAGTGACACGGCTACCCAGCTTCGGATCTATTACCGCTACACAAAAGAAGGTAAAGCAGATACCACTTTCAAGAATTTCATTTTTGACAATGGTATTCCTGGTTCTTCTGTCAATCAAATTGTTAGAAACTACACGGGTAGTGAAGCAACGCGTCATCTTGGTGCCAAACCAAGAGGCGATAGCCTCATTTATCTTCAGGCAGCTCCAGGAACTTATTCTATGCTCAGAATTCCAGGATTGGATGAATTCAAGCAAAAAAAAGGGAATGTAATGGTTCATCTTGCTGAACTTTCCATGCAGGAGGTTGCTACACCAGGCAGACGTCCCAACATCTTTCAAACCCCAGAATTCCTATATGCTGAGATGTTGGATTCTGCCAATAAAAAATATTACCCCTTCCTTTCTGACGGATTTGTCAATGGTAAATTTGAATCATTCCTTTTTGGTGGACAGCGAAAATATACATCAGATAATTCGGGACTGTATTTATCTGCTTACAGGATGAATCTTACCAGGTACCTCCAGGGTATCATCACCAGAAATAACCCCAATTTTCAGTTGAGGTTGACTGCGCCATACAGCCTTCGTTATGAAGATCTATTTATAACCTTTGCACTCAACAATCTCTGTAGAGGAAATGTAGTGCTCGGTGGTGGGAACCATGCTTCAAAAAAAATGAAATTCAGGGTTGTTTATTCTAAACTTTGATTTTCACGTTATATTTGCACAAACCAAAATTTTATCATGCCATATCTATTTACATCAGAGAGCGTTTCCGAAGGACATCCTGACAAAGTAGCTGACCAGATTTCAGACGCCCTGATTGATAATTTCCTTGCTTTCGATCCCATGGCCAAAGTGGCTTGTGAAACATTGGTAACAACAGGCCAGGTGGTGCTTGCTGGAGAGGTAAAGGCCAATTGCACGCTTGATGTACAAAAGATAGCACGTGACGTCATCGCCAAAATTGGGTACACCAAAAGTGAATACATGTTCGAAGCCAATTCTTGCGGTATTCTTTCTGCCATCCATGAACAATCTGCAGACATCAACAGGGGTGTTGAACGCAAAAAGAAAGAAGATCAAGGAGCGGGTGATCAGGGAATGATGTTTGGTTATGCCACCAATGAAACAGAAAACCTTATGCCTTTGGCTTTGGATCTTGCCCACAAGATTCTCATTGAGTTGGCAGATATCAGAAGGGAGAAGAGGAGCAAAATGCCTTATTTGCGCCCAGATGCAAAAAGCCAGGTTACCATTGAGTATGATGATAATGACAAACCACTCAGGATTGATGCCATTGTTGTATCTACCCAACACGATGACTTCTCCAAAAGCGACAAGAAAATGTTGGATACCATCAAGCATGATATCATCAACATTGTCATTCCCCGCGTGAAGGCAAAATGCAAAAAAGACGTTCAGAAACTTTTCAATAACATTACCTATCATATCAATCCTACTGGTAAATTCGTAATTGGTGGACCACACGGCGATACAGGCCTCACGGGTAGAAAAATTATCGTAGATACTTATGGAGGGAAAGGTGCTCATGGTGGTGGTGCCTTCAGCGGAAAAGATCCTTCCAAAGTGGACAGGAGTGCTGCTTATGCTGCACGCCATGTAGCCAAAAATATGGTAGCTGCAGGTGTTGCTGATGAAATTTTGGTTCAAGTGTCTTATGCTATTGGTGTGGCAAAGCCAATGGGTATTTTTGTAGATACCTACGGAACGTCAAAAGTCAACATGACAGATGGCGAAATTGCGAAAAAAGTTGAGGCTTTGTTTGACATGCGTCCTTATGCCATTGAAACGAGGTTGAAATTGAGAAATCCCATTTACCAGGAAACAGCTGCTTATGGACACATGGGAAGGAAGAACGAAATGGTAATTAAAACATTTGCACAACCTGGTGGTGGAACAAAAACAGTGGAAGTTGAATTGTTTACCTGGGAAAAACTTGATTTTGTAGCCAAGGTAAAGTCAGCATTTAAAATCAAATAGTTGAGCTTATTTTTCATATAATAAACCCTCCTTTATGGAGGGTTTATTCATTATCAACACCCATGGAGAACAACTGGATCAAACTAGGTACCACTCATCAGTATGACAATCCATGGATTTCTGTTACAGAAGACCAGGTAATCAATCCTTCCGGTAACAAGGGTATTTATGGTGTAGTTCATTTCAAAAACCTAGCCATCGGGGTTATTCCTATGGATCAAGAGGGTAATATATACATGGTTGGACAATACAGGTATGTAACCGAAAAATATAGCCTTGAAATTCCTGAAGGTGGTGGCCCGTTGGACATTGATCCATTGGAATCTGCCAAACGTGAATTAAAAGAAGAAACTGGGCTCCATGCAAATACCTGGGAGAAATTGTTTGAAATGGATCTTTCCAACTCAGTAACTGATGAGAAGGCAATTGTTTATCTTGCAACTGACTTGGATCAAGGCTTAGCAGACCCAGAGGAAACTGAGGAATTGACCGTTTCAAAAATTCACCTTACCGAAGCCTATCAGATGGTGCTCGATGGTAAAATCACAGACGCAATAACAATTGCTGCATTATTTAAAATGAAGATCAAATTGTTGGAAAATGAGAAATGAAATTAACAAACCTTCCTCCAATATCATTGGCCGACAGCCAGTGTTAGAAGCTTTACGAGATGGTGCACAGCTTGAAAGGATTTTCTTGCAAAAAAACGCTGGCGGGGAAGGTATTGATGAAATCAAACAATTGGCACAAAAACTCCAAATACCCATCAATGCTGTGCCGGTTGAAAAATTGCATTCCATGACCAGGGCTAACCACCAGGGTGTTATTGGCGTGAACAGCATTATATCATTTCATGATTTACAGGAATCAATTGACAATGTTCTTCAAAGGGGAGAAGTACCCCTGTTTGTAATGCTTGATGGCATCACTGATGTACGCAATATTGGTGCCATTGCAAGGACTGCATTGTGTTGTGGAGCGCAGATCATGATTATTCCAGACAAGGGAATTGGTGCCATCAATGAAGAAGCAATGAAATCTTCTGCCGGTGCGCTTCAACGAATTATTGTATGTCGCGTAAACAGTCTGCTCAAAGCGGTTGACACTATGCATTTGAATGATATCAAGGTTTTTACCGCAGAAATGAAATCAGATCTCAAGGTTTTTAATGCTGATTTCAAACAGCCTGCTTGCATTGTAATGGGTAGTGAAGACAAGGGAATACAGCCATTTATCACAAAAGCTGCAGACGTCCAGTTTACCATTCCCATGCAAGGCAGCTTTGATTCATTCAATGTTGGTATAGCTACAGGCATAATTTTATTTGAAGCCAGCAAACAACGCATGGGTTTTTCATCCTAAACGATACTCAAAATGGATTTCCGCCTGGAATTTGATCCACCTTCTTTAAGCAAGAAAATAGACCTGGACGATACAATTATGCTTGTTGGTTCATGTTTTACAGATCATGTGTTCAATTTTCTTGTTGCATCAAAATTTTCTGCTCTACAAAATCCCAATGGTGTCCTTTTCAATCCTGTAAGTATTGCGAATGCCCTGAACATGTATGTTCAAAATAAACATGTATCCTCCATTGAGTTGTTCGAACAAAATGGACTTTGGAATCATTGGGACTTTCATTCCAACCTCAGCTGCACCAGCCAGGAAGAGAGTTTAGCGCGCATGAATGAAGCAATCAGTTCGGCACATTCCTTTTTAAAGCATGCAGAATGGTTGATTGTTACCCTTGGCTCAGCCTATGTATATGAATGGCAAGGTGGTCAGATTGTAGCCAATTGTCATAAAATGCCAGCATCTCATTTTACAAAAAGAATGCTGGATCCTGAAGAGATCATCTCAACATATACCAAGACCATTGCAGTACTCAAACAATTTAACCATAACCTCAAAATTATATTCACTATAAGCCCGGTCCGGCACCTGAGGGATGGTTTTGTTGAAAACAACCGCAGCAAGTCCGTGCTTATTCATGCTGTAGACAAATTAATCAGCCAACAGGATCATCTTTATTATTTCCCATCTTACGAACTTGTTGTAGACGACCTTCGGGATTATCGGTTTTATGCTGAAGACATGGTCCATCCCAATTATCAGGCTACTCGCTATGTTTGGGAAAAGTTTTGTGCTGCCGCTATCAATGGTAGATCAAGAGAGGTAATGAAAGAATTGGACCACCTCAATATGGCCTTTCATCATAAACCACTTCACCCGGATTCGGCCGAACACATGAAGTTCAGGCATAAGTATAAAGAAATTACCCAGTCCCTCGCTACAAGATTTCCATCCATTGACCTCAGCAAGGAAATCACCCATTTCAGTTGAATAGTAACTAACTTTATTTCAGATTTACAGCCATGAAATATTTTATTTTTCTTGTTTCCCTCTTGATGAATACTGCACTTGTTTACGTGCTTGGCACCCGATCAGTGCTTCCCTTGCCACTTGGAAGTTTTTTGAGTGTTCAGGAGGGCGTCTGGCAGAATGCAGAACCTGTAGATCAGGATTTTAACGCATCACTGCGTTTTGATGCGCTTAAAGGCAAGGTTGATGTATTCCTGGATGATCGTTTGGTGCCCCATGTTTTTGCAGAGCAAGAAAATGATGCCTATTTCGTACAAGGCTATTTGCATGCAAAATTCAGGCTCTGGCAGATGGAATTCCAAACCCATGCCGCTGCAGGAAGGGTCAGTGAAATTGTTGGTGAGAAAGCCATCAATTATGATCGCAACCAACGCAGGATGGGGATGGTGTATGCAGCCGAAAATGCTTTGTCAGCCATGGAAAATGATTCGCAAACCATATCTGCCATTGATGCGTATACTGCTGGAGTCAATTCTTACATCAGTTCACTCAAAACCAGTGATTTACCGATTGAATACAAACTTTTGGGTTACCAGCCTGAAAAATGGACAAACCTGAAGTCGGCGCTATTCACCAAGCAAATGACCCAAACACTTGCTGGCTATGACCGTGATTTTGAATTCACCAACGCCCTGAAATTGCTCGGTGAAGAGAACTTTAGGATCCTCTATCCAAGTATTCCAGACTCACTGTATCCGGTTATTGCAAAAGGTACTGTTTACAACAAGCCCCTTGCAGTGCTCAATCCTCCTGCTTCTGCGGATTCACTTTATTTCAAAAGAACAGATACCATCCAGTTTGTAGAAGACTTCAAACCCAATCCATCTAATGGCAGCAACAGTTGGGCAGTATCCGGAAACAAAACCCAAAGTGGTAAGCCTATCCTCAGCAATGATCCACACCTGGGTCTTACCTTGCCATCCATATGGTTTGAAATCCAGTTAAAAACGCCAGCATTCAATGCCTATGGAGTTTCTTTTCCTGGTTTGCCTGGCGTTGTCATAGGATTCAATGACAGTATATCCTTCGGATTTACCAATGCCGGGAGAGATGTTAAAGATTACTATGAAATCCAATTCCGTGACACGGACAAAAAGGAATATTGGTTTGATAGCTCCTGGAAACCAACAACCCGGAGGCTGGAACAGATCCAGATCAAAAATGCGAAAACAGTAGAGGACACTGTTGCCTATACCGTTTTCGGCCCTGTTATGTACGATAAAAGTTTCAAAACAGATCTTACTGCTGAAAAAGCATATGCCCTCAAATGGGTTGCCCATGATACTTCCAATATTCTCAAAATGTGGTTGTTGCTCAACCGCGCAACCAATTACACAGATTATCTGGAAGCAATAGGTCATTTCAATGTACCTGGTCAGAACATGATTTTTGCTTCTAAGTCTGGCGATATCGCCCTTTGGCAGCAAGGCAGTTTCCCATTGCGCTGGAATGATCAGGGTCTTTTTGTCATGCCGGGAACCGATAGTAGTTACATGTGGATGGGATATATTCCCCATGAAGAAAATCCTCATGGTTTTAACCCTGTTGAAGGGTACCTCAGCAGTGCCAACCAAAGGGCTGCTGATTCCAGTTATCCATACTTCATGCCAGGAAGCTATGAAGTATACCGTGCCATTACCATTAACAGAAAACTGGCTGCTATGAACAGCATCACGGCCCAGGATATGCAATTGCTTCAAAACAACAATTACAATGTTTTTGCTGAAGATGCGCGTCCCATTCTGCTCAAATATACCATCAATGAGCAGCTGTCTGCTGATGAAAAAAAATACCTTTCATTGGTTGCATCATGGAACCTGATGAATGATGCAAAGGAAAAGGCTCCAACATGTTTCACCGCATGGTGGGACTCGCTGCATGCAGAAGTTTTCAATGATGACCTTGTTCAGGATAACATGCCACTTGCCAAACCTGAAAAATTTGTTTTGCTGGAAGCACTGGAAAAAGACAGCAGTTTCAAATTCATTGATAACATCAATACACCCACCAAAGAAGACCTTTACCAAATGGTTACTGTTGCACTTAAAAAAGCGTCTAAAAAGTTGGCATCATTAGAAAAAGAAAACAAGCTTGAATGGGCCCAATACAAGAATACCACTGTTTATCATTTGCTGAAGACCAATGCCATGGCTTTTGCCAGAGAGGGTTTGATGAATGGTGGGGGCAACGGTATCATCAATGCTACACAACATGACCATGGCCCAAGTTGGCGCATGGTGGTGGAAATGACAAGTCCTACGAATGCATACGGTGTCTATCCGGGAGGTCAAAGTGGCAATCCAGGTAGTAAATTCTATGATAATTTCATTGCTCAATGGGCAAAGGGAGCTTATTATAAACTTTGGTTTATGGAGTCTGCCGCTGTTGATGGGGCAACATGCAAATGGAAAATGAGTTTCGCATCCAAATAAACAACACAACACCATGAAATTTATTGTATCTGCTATCATTACTGCTGCTTTGTCTTTTGGATTTGGCCTTTACTTTCCCTGGTGGACCATTGTTATTGCTGGCATGCTCACTGGCTTTTTGATTCCGCAACATTGGGGATTATCTTTTCTGTCAGCGTTTACCGGTGTATTCTTGCTTTGGGGTTTGATGGCACTTTTCATCAGTGTTTCCAATGATCATATTCTCGCAAAACGCATATCCATGTTGGTAATCAAGAATAGCTCACCCTATTTGATCATCCTTATGACGGCACTGATTGGTGGATTAACAGCTGGATTATCCGCCAGTACTGCCCGATCTCTGTACAATCTTATCAAGAAATAAAAACAGACAAGCATAACCTGAATGAGGAACAGTAAATATTTGGTGGCATTGGTATCATTGTTGATTTTTTGTATCAATTCCCATGCTACAAAAATAAATGGACTTGTTGTAGATCAGTCCAAGAATCCTATTGGCTTTTGTTCTATCACCGTAAAAGAGAGCAAACAGACGGTTTTGTCCAATGATCAGGGAAAATTCTTCATATCGTTGCCAAAAGGGAAATATCATTTTGTGGTTCAGCATGTTGGTTATGAAACCATAGCGATAGATACATTGGTTGATGGAGATGAAATGCGCTTGACCTTTACAATGAAAAATACAACACTTACTCTTGCTGAGGTAAAGGTTAAGGCGGGGGGAGAAGATCCAGCCTACGAAATCATCCGCAATGCCATCAAGCAACGTAAGTTTTATCAAACACAGGTTGGTGGGTATACATGCGAGGCGTACTTGAAAGGACTTATCCGAACCGTCAATTTTCCTGATAATTTTATGGGACAGCCCGTTGACTTTGAAGACGGCGACAGTTCAAAAAATAAAATTATTTTCCTTTCAGAATCCATATCTGACATCGCTTTCAGACAACCAGATGATGTAAGGGTAGTGGTCAAGTCAACAAGGGTGAGTGGTCAGACCAATGGATTGGGACTGGCTAATCCCATCTTGATTTCTTTTTATGACAATATTGTTTCCTTGCCCAAAACTTTCAATCCCAGGGGATTTGTTTCTCCAATTGCAGAAGGAGCACTTGCTTATTATCGGTATAAATACCTGGGTGTTTTTTTTGAAAATGGTTACCAGGTGAATAAGATCCAGGTCATTCCCAAACGGAAATGGGAACCACTATTTACTGGTTACATCCAGATTATTGAGAACAGCTGGAACATACATTCAGTTAACCTTTCCATTGATAAGGAGTCTCAGTTGGAGTTTGCAGACAAGATTCGCATTGAACAACAGTACAACTCCCTCAATCGAGATACATGGATGATATCCACACAAACCATTTTCCCCGAAGTAAACTTTCTGGGTTTTGCTGCATCAGGATATTTTTCAACCATTTATTCGAGATATGATATTGATCCTGTGTTTGACAAAAAACAATTTGGAAGAACAGTGTTGAAATTTGACTCATTGTCGAATAAGCGGTCTTCCTCTTTTTGGGATGCTTCAAGACCTATCCCTTTGGTGAAAGAGGAAATAGAAGATTTCAAAAAGAAAGATTCACTTGAAAAGAGGAGAGAAGATCCCCGGTACCTTGACTCACTGGATAAAATTCAGAATCGCATCACTGGTTTGGGAATTTTGATCAATGGCCCGCGTTTCATCAACAGAAACAAGCAATCATCATTGTCTTTTGACCCCTTGCTCAAATCGCTCAGTTTTAATACTGTCGAAGGGTGGGTTTTGCAAGGTTCTGCATCTTTTGAAAAAGGATTGAAAGGAAGACGCCAATTGTCGGTTACTCCAGTATTGCGGTATGGTACCTCAAATCATCAACTCAATGCTTATTTCTCCAGCTCCTTCAGGTACGGTAAAAAATTTGTAAACCGGGTATTCTTTTCAATGGGCAAAAAGGTATTTCAGTTCAACAATGCCAATCCTATACCTCAGATCATGAATACGGTATCAACACTGTTTGATGGAGCCAATTACATGAAAATATACCAGGCAAATTTTATGCAAGCAGGTTATTTCAAAGCCTTGGGCCATGGGGTAGACATGGATGCAAACATCCAATATCAAAACCGCAACCCGATGGCCAATGTCGATACATTGCAAATAGGGGGTAACAGGGACAAATTTAAAAACCTGACCCCCAATTACCCCATCGAAGCTGGAACGGGGCCAATGGTTGCCCATCAATCTCTTGTAGCTTCCATCAGGTTCCGGTTTAGGCCAGGTGCACGGTATGTGGAACTGCCCGATGGTCAGGTAAATACTTTTTCAAGATCACCTGTTTTCACCTTTCAATATTCCAGGACAATCAGCGGTTTGTTTGACAATGACTCAAGGTTTGGAAAATGGAGATTTTCTGTAGTTGGAGACATCAACTTCAAGATTGGCGGGGAATTCAAATACAAAATTCAGTCAGGTGGGTTCATGCATGCAGCGCGTGTTGAATTGCCTGATTACAATCATTTTATCGGAAATCTGACCGGAAAAGCTACTCCTTACGTCGAAAGTTTTCAAGTTGCACCGTTCTATGCCTTTTCTAATAAAGAAAGATTTTATGGAACCTTGCATGCTGAATACAAGCTCAATGGATTACTCACCAACAAGATTCCCATCATCAAAAAACTCAATTTGCGTCTTGTTACAGGTACAAACATGATCTTGTTGAAAGACAGGAGTTATCAGGAGTTGTTTTTGGGCATTGACAATATCATCAAGGTGCTTCGCATTGATTATATCAGAGGACATGGACAAACCTTGGGCTCAACACAAGGATTTAGGCTTGGCATTCGTGGGTTCAATTCGCTATTCACAGATAACTGATCGAGGCATCAAACCTTTTAAGTATTTTTGTCCTGTTTCGGATTTTGTTCGGCCTGCAACCGAATTTCCAACACCTCAAGGAATTAAAATCATTTATGGCTACACTTCACAACAGGGTTTCAAGACAAGTCTTGAAGGAAAGGGCGCAAAATGACCCTACGCCCAAGAATACAGTTTCTTTTTATTGCTATTTTTCTATTCCGGATCCTGCAAAAATGAGGGATGAATGGTATCACCAACTCAATCAATTGGGTGTTTTTGGACGCATTTATATTGCCGAGGAAGGCATAAACGCACAAATAAATTGTCCTGTAGATCATTTTGAAGACCTAAAGTCCTTTCTATACAGTATTCCCGCTCTGGATGGCATGCGGTTGAACAGGGCTATAGAGGAAAAAGGCAATGCTTTTTATGTACTTGATATCAAAGTGCGAAAGAAAATTGTGGCTGATGGTATTGATGACCCAGCTTTTTCAATGGACAATAAAGGACGCTATGTAGACGCTCAGTCCTTCAATGAAATGGTAAAAGACCCAGGCACAATGGTTATTGACATGCGCAATCATTACGAATTTGAAGTAGGAAGGTTCAAGGATGCGATTGAAATACCCAGTGACACATTTAGGGAGCAGTTGCCCATGGCCTCTGACATGTTTGAGACAGAGAAAGACCGTACAATAATCATGTATTGTACCGGCGGAATTCGATGTGAAAAAGCCAGTGCATGGATGCTTCACCAGGGATTTAAGAATGTTTTTCACCTAGAAGGTGGGATCATCAACTATATCAACCAGGTACGTGATTATGGTCTGGAAAATAATTTCATAGGAAAAAATTTTGTATTCGATGAGCGACTGGGGGAACGCATCACTGCAGATATCATCTCCCATTGTCATATTTGTGGCAATCCCTGCGATGAACATGTGAATTGCAATAACAGCAGCTGTCATTTACTCTTTATTCAATGTGAAGCATGCAAGAATGCCTTCAGTGGATGTTGTAGCGCAGATTGCCTTGAAATCATCAAGTTGCCTGAGCCGGAACAGAAGGAAGCCAGAAAAGGGATGGACAAAGGAAGAAATATATTCAACAAGTCCAAACAGCGTATGAATGCACTTTCCAAAGAAAATAAATCATCCTAAGGCAACACATTCAATGAAGCGACAACTTTGTCATATGTTTCCTGATCAGAGATCTCAGCAGGAGAGAAGGGCTCGCCAATCAGTTTTTCATACAATTCAATATACCTTCCTGAGATGATTGAAATCCATTCATCAGACATTTCAGGTACTGTTTGTCCTTCTTTACCCATAAAACCATTGGCCATTAACCATTCTCTTACAAACTCTTTGCTCAATTGAAGCTGTCTTTCCCCCTTGGATTGTCGTTCTTCAAATCCTTCCGCAAAGAAATACCTTGATGAATCAGGCGTATGTATTTCATCCATCAACACTATTTGATTGCCAAGTTTTCCAAATTCATACTTGGTATCAGCCAGGATGAGCCCTTGTTTTGCAGCAATTGACTTACCTCTTTCAAATAAAGCGAAAGTATATTTTTTGAGTACTTCCCATTCTTCTTTTGTGGCAAGCCCCTGTGCAATAATTTCTGCTTCGCTGATGTCCTCATCATGGCCTGCAGCCGCTTTTGTTGAAGGTGTAATTAAAGGGACAGGAAAAAAATCATTTTCCATGAGGCCATCTGGCATGACTTGGCCACATAATATCCGGCCTGTTTGGTATGTTCGCCAGGCATGACCAACCAGGTTCCCTCTTATGACCATTTCAATTTTAAATGGGGTGCATAAATGACCAATGGATACATTGGGGGCTGGTACATCCATGAGCCAATTGGAGCATATATCTTTGGTGTTACTTAACATATATGCAGCTATCTGGTTCAAAACCTGTCCTTTATAAGGAATTGGTCTTGGTAAAATAACATCAAAAGCGGATATCCTGTTGCTGGCCACCATTACCAAATATTGATCACGAATGGTGTATACATCCCTCACTTTACCTGAATAAAAAGCTGTTTGAGAAGGAAAGTTATATTGGTTCATGGCACTAAATTAGATTCAGTGGCTGAAACTTCCAACTTTAAACAGTGTGAACATTAGGCTTTTTTAGTTGTTTCAAAATTTGTTAATGATATTAACAATGCCTATTTTGGCCCAAATTTGATCAAAACTACTGCTTATGAAAAGATTAGCTTGCTTTGCAGCTTTGCTATTGTTGATGCTGCCGGCTATTGTTAACGCGCAAAATGTTATTATAACCGGAAATGTGAAGAGCGCTTCTGGAGGAGAATCCTTGGGTTCAGTTTCTGTTACCTTAAAGGGAAATTCCAATGGAACGTTCACCGACAACAAAGGTAATTTCAGACTCAGCTTACCCTCAAATACCAAATTTCCTGTTACCGTTCTTTTTTCTTCCATTGGTTTTGGCATCACTGAAGTGAGTGTTGCTGCCGCCGGTGAAATGAAATCAGTTGCATTAAATCCTTCTTCGACACTCGGTGAGGAAGTTGTTGTTTCTGCCACAAGAACACCAACTAAAATCCTTGAATCGCCTGTTTCTATTGAACGGGTGAGCCTTGCGTCCATAAGGAATTCACCTTCTGCTGATTATTTTGACATGGCAACCAACCTTAAAGGTGTTGACATGGTGGCATCAAGTTTAACTTTCAAAACAGTTACCACAAGAGGTTTTGCTGGTAGTGGTAATACACGATTTACCCAGATTGTAGACGGAATGGACAATCAGGCACCTGGTTTGAACTTTTCTGTTGGAAGCATAGCCGCACTCAACGAACTTGATGTTGAAAGCATGGAGCTTTTGCAAGGTGCATCATCTGCGCTCTATGGCCCAGGTGGTATGAACGGTACTTTGTTGATCAATAGCAAGGACCCATTCAAATACCAAGGTCTTTCATTCCAAATGAAAAATGGTGTAATGCATACGGATGGTAAATACCGTGATCCGGCACCTTATTATAATTGGGATGTACGTTATGCTAAAAAAGTTTCTGACAGGTTTGCATACAAATTCACTGCTGGTATCATTCAGGCGAAAGACTGGTTGGCTGCAGACAGCAGAAATATCAACAGGGCTCCTGGAGCCAATTTCAACACCGTTAATCCTGGTACACGCAATACCGACCCCAATTATGATGGTTTGAACTTTTATGGTGATGAAACAAACTTGGATTTGAACCTGGTACTCAATGGTATTGCAGGCCAGGCTCCTTTTTTGGCCCCTTATATCTCTACATTGACAGGTTCTCCAAACCTGGTTTCAAGAACAGGATATTCGGAAAAAGAAGTTACCAATCCTAATACCATCAATTTCAAATTGGGTGGTTCTTTGAACTATAAGCTGACCAATTCCATTGAAGCAATCCTTTCTGCCAATTGGGGTACTGGTAATACTGTTTATACAGGAAGTGAGCGTTATTCTATTCTTGATCTGAAATTGGGTCAGTATAAACTTGAATTCAAACACAAGAACTGGATGTTAAGGGCCTATACCACCCAAGAAAATGCTGGTCAAGCATATAATACTACTGTTACTACACGCTTATTTAATGAAGCTTGGAAAGGTTCACAGCAATGGTATACTGAATATGGTCAGGCTTTCCTTGGTGCAAAGTTGAATGGTATGTCTCATATGGATGCCCACAACATGGCACGTTCATTGGCGGATGTTGGAAGGCCAATCGCAGGAAGTGCACAGTTTCAGTCTCTCTATGATGCTATACGGATAAATCCCATCTCTAAAGGTGGTGGTAGATTGATCGATAGAACCAATTTATATGCAGTTGAAGGCCAATACAACCTCAGTGAGTTGACGGGCAAATTTGCCGAAGTACTCGTTGGCGGTAATTTCAGGAGATTTTTATTGAACTCAGAAGGTACTTTGTTTGCAGACTCTGCTAACAAAATTCCTATCAACGAATACGGTGCATATGTTCAGCTTGCCAAAGGTTTTGCCAAAGACCTTATCAAGTTTACTGTTTCAGGTCGATTTGACAAAAATGAAAACTTCAAAGGTCGTTTCACTCCAAGGGCTACCATGCTCTTTAAAGTGGCAAAAGACAATCACTTGAGGTTCTCCTATCAAACAGCCTATAGATTCCCTTCAACACAACAGCAGTATATCAACCTTGCTGTGGGTGGAGCAATCCTCTCTGGTGGTGTACCTGCGATGAAAGATTTTTATAAGGTAACAACCAATCCTGTTTACTCAGTTGCTGCGCTTGGAGCAGGACAGCTGAAAGTACAGGATCTTCCTGAATTCAATCCTGAAGCTGTAACCTCTTTTGAATTAGGTTACCGTGGATTGCTTGCCAATTCAAGGTTGTTGGTAGATGTCTATGGATACATTGGAAATTACCAGGATTTCAT